>CBHWDR010000185.1:0-6440 GCA_966112575.1 uncultured Chitinophagales bacterium | reverse complement strand
AAAGGAGAATCGGGGTCAACTTTTTTCCAATCGGGTTGTATCTGTTTTACCAGCCCCGTGATCCGCACCGTTTGATCCACCCGGAATTTCATTCATTTAAGCAATTCATCATGGGCCTACACCGCAACCTAAGCACGATCGTATTTGCCCTTCCACTCCTGTTTGCCGCCTGTTCCACGCCGGTGAAGACATCGGAAAGCGGGGGCGCTACGGCAGGTCCCGACAGCATCGTCAATACCTACTGGAAGCTGGTAGAGCTGAATGGCCGGCCGGTAAGTATGGGCGCCACGGCCAGCCGCGAGCCGCATCTCATTCTTCATACCAACGATGGCCGGGTAAGCGGCAGTGGAGGTTGTAACAATTTCTCCGGCACGTATGAATTAAGGGCAGGAAGCCGCATCCGGTTCACCCCCCTCGCTGCTACGAAGATGGCCTGCACGGATATGGACACGGAAGGGTTGTTTTTCCGTGCGCTGGAACAGGCCGACAGCTATTACCTCCGGGGCGACAGCCTGCAGCTCAACCGGGCCCGGATGGCGCCCCTGGCCCGCTTCGTGGCGGTCTACCTGCGTTGATCTTTCCGGTTTTCATCTTCGGCATAAGAAATAAGCCATTAGGCACAGGACCGGAGCCCCTTCCGATTCAGGAGCATCCGGATACCGGGTGCTGTTTTTGGTTTGCCCAGGCTCCGGGTGGCTTTCTCTTCCAGCAGAATCCCGAGCTGCGAAGGGAGCAGGCGGGCCAGCTCCACGAGCAGCTGGTTGCAACGCCCCGGAACGATCCGTGCGCGATTGCGGAGCAGGCCACCAATCGCCAGGGGCGCAACCGCTTCCGGTCCCATGATGGGCAGCCGCGCGCTCCGGTCGTCGGCATCCCGTGGCTTCTGGCCCGGCAACCTGCCGGTGCAGAGCATGCTCACGCCGATCCCCTCCGCCGCAAGCTCGTTGCGCAGGTTACGGGTAAACAGGCTGACAAACGAGCGCGTGGCGCCGAACAGGCTTTTGTCTTCTTTGTGATTACTGCTGGTAAGACTGGCCACATTCAGGATGTGGGCCTGCGGATGCTGCCGGAGCAGGGGAAGGAAAAGATGCGTGAGCTGGGTGGTGGCGAGGATGTGGAGCCGCAGTTGCCGTTCGCAGGACGGCCAGTCCTGCCGGGTGAAACCGGCAACGGAACTGCCGTGGGCATTATTGATCAGCATATTGACCTGCAATTCCCTCGCGCAAACGATGCGATGCAGGCCTTCGCAGCTGCCTTCTTCCGTGAGGTCGGTTTCAATGGCGATCACATCCACCCGGTAGGTGACGCGGATGGAGGCCGCCAGGTCGTGCAGCCACTCGCCGGGAAGGGCCACGAGCACGAGGTTCATGCGTCTGCGGGCACATTCCAGGGCCAGCGCTCTGCCCAGTCCGCGACTGGCTCCGGTGATCAGGGTATGAAAGGGTGTTTTCATGGTGGCAAGCTAGCCCGGCGCAGGACCCTGGTTAAATTGAATTATGGGCAGAAGAAAGCCCGTTTTGCAAAAAATGCAACTCCTTCTGTTCCGCCTTAAAGGGTTCAGGATGAAGGGTTTTCAACCGGTGGATAACTTGGTCTTTGCTTTGCTAAATATTTTAGCAATTTTGTTGGTCCGGATGTCGTCAAAAGCAGAAATACGCGCACAGCTCCAGCGAGAAATCCTCGCGCTCCAAGGTTTTCGCCCGGCCCCTTCCGGGGCGATGGATGAACTCGGGCTGGGCCGGATCAACCGCGCCTTTCCCCATGGTCGTTTTCCCATGGGCGCCCTGCATGAATTTCTCTGTGCAGGGCCCGAGGAGGCGGCCGCATCGGCCGGCTTTCTTTCCGGCCTGCTCGGAACCATCATGCAAAAAGGGCCGGTGGTCTGGGTGGCCCCGCGGCCCTGTGTTTTCCCGCCTGCCCTCAAGCAATACGGGGTGGATCCGGAGCGGGTCCTTTTCGTGGAAGGGGCAAAAGATCGGGAGGCGCTTTGGATCGTGGAAGAAGCACTGAAATGCAAATCCGTATCGGCAGTGGTGGGCGAGATCCGGGAGCTCGACTTCACCGCCTCCCGCCGGATGCAGCTGGCCATGGAACAAAGCGGGGTGACCGCTTTCCTGCTGCGGCGACAGCCCCGTAATATGGCCACAGCCTTCGTCGCCCGCTGGCAGGTGCGCAGCCTGCCCAGCCTTGTGGAAGAAGGTCTGCCGGGGGTGGGCTTCCCGCGCTGGGAGGTGGAGCTGCTCAAAGTGCGCAACGGGCAGCCAGGCCGTTGGGAGCTGGAATGGGTGGAAGGAAGCTTTCGGCATGCAACGCGCCTGGCGGCACTCACCGGACTGCATACCCGTAAAACCGGTTAGGATGGGAAAACGCTATGTATCGATCTGGTTCCCGAACCTGGCCACAGACTGGTTCGCCCTTCGGCAGCCTGCCTTGCGGGGACGGGCATTCGTGCTGAAAACCCTTTCCCGGGGACGGATGCTCATCACCGCCGCCAGCCCCCTGGCCCAGCAGCATGGCATCCGCGTGGGCATGGCCGTTGCCGATGCACGCGTGCTGTTGCCTGCGCTGGACGTGCTGGATGAGCATCCAGGCCTGGAACAACAGCTGCAGGGTCGGATCGCCGAATGGTGCATCCGGTTCACACCCCGGGCCTCGGTGGATCCTTTGGGCGGGGTGATCCTCGATGCCAGCGGCTGCGCGCACCTCTGGGGCGGAGAAGAAGCCTATGTGACCTCGATCCTGAAGAAGCTGGCCAACAAAGGGTATTTCGCCAGGGCCTGCATGGCCGACACCATCGGTGTTGCCTGGGCCAATGCCCGCTATGCCCGAGAAGTACTGGTGGTGCCGGTGAACGACAACCGTAATGCGATCCGATGGCTGCCGCCAGCCGCACTCCGGCTGGAAAGTGCCACGGTGGAACGGCTGCACCAGCTTGGGCTACACCAGGTGCAGGACCTGCTCGCCCTTCCGCGCAAAGCGCTCCGCCGCCGCTTCGGTACGCCGATCCTCCTCCGGCTGATGCAGGCCCTAGGCGAGATCGAAGAGCCTATTGAGCCGGTGTACCCGCCCGAGCCCTGGCAGGAGCGCCTGCCCTGCCTGGAACCCATTCTCACCCGTGGTGGTATCGAGATCGCACTCCAGCAATTGCTGCAGCAACTCTGCACCCGGCTGCAGGGGGAGGGCAAGGGATTGCGCCAGGCCTATTTTCGCGGCTACCGCATCGACGGGCAGCCACAGGGCATCGAGATCGCTACCAGCCGGCCCTCGCAGAGCGTCAAGCACCTTTTTCATCTCTTCGAGCTGAAGCTCGGTACCATCGCTCCCGGCATGGGCATCGAGCTCTTTGTACTGGAAGCGACCCGGGTGGAAGACCAGGAGGCGGTGCAGGAAAGCCTTTGGGAAACGAATGGCGCGCATTGCCAGGAGGAACTGGCGCAGCTGATCGACCGTATCGCCGGCAAGATCGGCGCCGACCCGGTGCGGCGGTTCCTGCCCGCGGCGCACTACTGGCCCGAGCGATCCTTCGTGCCCGCGCGTTCGCTCGATGAAACGGCCCTCGTTGGGTGGAAGATCGATCGCCCGCGGCCGCTCCTGCTCCTGCCTCAGCCCGAGCGCGTGGACGTGACGGCGCCGATACCCGACTACCCGCCCATGCTGTTCCGCCATAAGGGTGTCCTGCACAAGATCGCCCGCGCCGATGGTCCGGAGCGCATTGAAAGGGAATGGTGGATCGGGGAGGGGCAGCACCGGGATTATTACTATGTGGAAGATGAAGCGGGAAAGCGGTACTGGCTGTTCCGGTCGGGGCATTATAATGACCGGTATGAATGGTACCTGCATGGATACTTTCCCTGAGTTTATTGCTCGCTGGCTCGCAGGAAAAGCTCAGAAGATGGAAAGAAAGTTTGGATAAGAAAATAAAATAAGCTTCATCTCTTATAAGCTTTTAAAGGCGAGCCGGCGAGCCAACAAATCTGCATCTATGAGCTATGTCGAACTACAGGTAACCTCGAATTTCTCTTTTCTCCGCGGCGCCTCGCACCCGGAGGAGCTGGTGGAGCAGGCAGCTGAACTGGGCTATCCTGCCATCGCCATTGCCGACCGGAATACGATGGCCGGTGTGGTGCGGGCGCATGTGGCGGCAAAGAAGAAAGGCATCCGCCTGCTGCCGGGCTGCCGGCTGGACCTGCTCGATGGCCCTTCCCTCCTGGCATTTCCCATGAACGGCACCGCCTGGGCAGGGCTCTGTGCCCTGCTTACGATCGGCAACCGGCGGGCGGAAAAAGGCTCTTGCCACCTGTACCGGGAAGATGTCTTCCTTCATGCCGAAGGGATCCAGTTCATCGTGCTGCCGCCCGGGGAGCTGGATGCGCAGTTCCGGCTGGATCCATCCTTCCGGGAGGCCTTGCTCACCTACCGGGAAGCTTTCGGCGCCCATCTTTCCCTCGCCGCGACAAAGCGTTACCTCGGTGATGAAGGCAAGCACCTGCACCGCCTCGACCAGCTCTCCCTGGAGCTGGGTGTGCCATTGGTAGCCACCAATGATGTGCACTATCACCACCCTTCGCGTCGGCAACTGCAGGATGTGGTCACCTGTGTGCGGGAGAAATGCACGATCCATGATGCGGGCTATCGGCTTCATCCCAATGCCGAGCGGCACCTCAAACCCGCCGAAGAAATGCAGCGCCTCTTCCGGCATTACCCGGAAGCCATACGCAGGAGCCTTGAGATCGCTGACGCCTGCCACTTCTCGCTGGATGAGCTGCGCTATGAATACCCGGAAGAGATCACCAGCGAAGGGCGGACGCCACAGGAGGAGCTGGACCACCTGGCCTGGCAGGGCGCAAAGGCGATCTTTGGCGAATACCTTCCGGAGAAGATCATCCGCAATATCATCTACGAGCTGCACTTCATCGAGGAGATGAACTATGCCGCCTATTTTCTCACCGTTTATGATATCGTCCGCTTTGCCCGCTCCCGCGGTATCCTCTGCCAGGGACGCGGGTCGGCAGCGAATTCCACGGTTTGTTTTGTTCTGGGCATCACCTCGGTGAACCCCGAGAAATTCGATCTGCTCTTTGAGCGCTTTATCTCTTCGGCGCGCAATGAGCCGCCGGATATCGATGTAGATTTCGAACACGAGCGACGCGAGGAAGTGATCCAGTACATCTATGAGAAATACGGCCGCGACCGCGCCGCCATTGTGGCCACCGTTACCCAACAGCATACCCGGGGCGCCATCCGTGATGTGGGCAAGGCCATGGGGTTGTCGCTGGATACGATCAACCGGCTTTCGGGCTCGCTCTGGGGCTGGAACGAACAGCCCGACCCCGGCCGGCTTCGCGAGCAGGGCCTCGAGCCCGATGATCCCCACCTCGCCAAGGTGCTCGAGCTGACGCGTGCCTTCATGGGTTTCCCGCGGCAGCTGGGTCAGCATACCGGCGGCTTCGTCATCACCCGGGGCAAGCTGCACGGGCTTTGTCCCATCCTCAATGCCCGCATGGAGGGCCGGACCTGCATCGAATGGAACAAAGACGATATCGAGGCCCTGGGGTTTTTGAAGATCGACGTGCTGGCCCTGGGCATGCTCACCTGCATCCGCAAAGCGTTCGACCTGGCGAGCCGGCATTACGGCCGCGAGCTGACACTGGCCAACATCCCGCAGGATGATGAAAACGTGTACGCGATGATCTCGCGGGCGGATACCATTGGGGTGTTCCAGATCGAGAGTCGCGCCCAGCAAAGCATGCTGCCCCGCCTGCGACCGAAAACTTTTTACGACCTGGTGATCGAAGTAGCGATCGTACGGCCGGGGCCCATACAGGGCGACATGGTGCATCCTTACCTGCGGCGGCGCAACGGCGAGGAAGCGGTGGAATATCCTTCGGAAGAATTACGCGAGATCCTCGAGCGCACCCTGGGTGTGCCGCTCTTCCAGGAGCAGGCGATGAAGATCGCCATCGTAGCGGCCGGCTTCACGCCCGCGGAAGCCGACCAGCTGCGGCGCAGCATGGCCACGTTCAAGTCGAAAGGTGTGGTTTCGGCCTTCCAGGAGAAGCTGGTCACCGGCATGACCGACCGGGGTTATACAAAGGAATATGCCGA
The DNA here is from genome assembly GCA_966112575.1 of uncultured Chitinophagales bacterium. Lineage (GTDB taxonomy): Bacteria > Bacteroidota > Bacteroidia > Chitinophagales > Chitinophagaceae > Flavisolibacter. The sequence continues at coordinate 335 of CBHWDR010000185.1, read as the reverse complement.
GCGGGTCTTCCGGCAGCTCGAAGGCTTCGGCTCCTATGGTTTCCCCGAGAGTCATGCGGCTTCTTTTGCCCTGCTGGTCTATGTTTCGAGCTGGCTGAAATGCTACTACCCCGACATCTTCGCCTGCGCCCTGCTCAATTCCCTGCCCATGGGTTTTTATCAGCCTGCGCAGATCGTGATCGATGCGCGCAACCATGGGGTGGAGGTGCTGGAAGTGGATGTGAACCATTCGGGCTGGGATCATGACCTCACTCACCGATCCACTCCTCACGAGCAACAAGTTCCTGGTGATCCGGAGGGGCGGGGTGGGCTGCGCCTGGGCTTCCGGATCATCA
>CBHWDR010000184.1:0-6454 GCA_966112575.1 uncultured Chitinophagales bacterium | reverse complement strand
CTTGTCCCTCCAACGCTAAGGCCGCGAAGGTGGGCGCTGGCGCCCACGGAATACAGGAGCTTCAAAGCTAGAAGCACACCTCTCCTTTTTTAAGCATGATCGTATACGCCCGCCTAGGCGGGCACCGCTCTTTGCGTCCCTCCGCGCTCAGGGAGATGAACAGAAGGAAAGGTCAACCTCCCTGAAAGCCTCTACTTCTTTAGGCGACCCGTACAAAAGTCTTTGCGGTTTTGCTTCGCTCCGCTCGCAATGACTATTCCCAAAGGAAGACTTCTAAAACCAACAGCTCAAAAAATCCGTGTAAATCTGTTCTATCCGTTCAATCCGTGTTCTTTCTCACCCCCCGAGGCCACGACAAACCCCATTTAACGTTAAAAATCGCCCAATCGGCCAGGCGATTATGAGGTCAGGAAGGATTGACTTATTTTTGGCTGCAAACGCTTCTATGAAAAAAGGCTTGATTCTGCTGGGTTGCCTCTGCTCCTTTGGCCTGATGCAGGCCCAGGACCATACTGCTGCCCCGGTGAACGCGCTGGTAGCGCAGGCCAACGACCCGATGCAGCTGAACGAATCGGAACACGATTTCAGCAAGATCCCCCAGGGTAAACCGGTTTTCACCTATTTCATTGTTCGCAACACCGGCTCCGTGCCCCTGAAGATCGACAATGTACAGGCCAGTTGCGGCTGCACAACCCCTGAGTGGAACAAAGAGCCCATCCCGCCCGGCGGCACCGATCGCATCAAAGTGGGATATAACGCGGCTTCGGACGGCTATTTTGAAAAATTTATTACCGTCCAATACAACGGAAACGCTACAAAACAAATCAAAATAAAGGGAGAGGTCTGGAAAGCACCGGCCGGTTCGGCACCTGCCAATCCCTCCATCCAATTCTTAAAACAACAAATTCAATAAGAACATGAAGAAGCTTTTCCTTCTCGCTGCTGCTTTCGTGACTTCGGTCGCCGCTTTTGCCCAGAAACCTGATGAAGTGATCAAGGTGAGCGCAGAGCGCTACGATTTCGGCAAGATCAAGCAGGGTATTCCCGCCGAGACGTTTTTCACGGTCACGAATATTACCGACAAGCCCATCTTCATTGAGAATGCCTGGGCAGGCTGTGGCTGCACCACCCCTACTTATTCGAAAGAACCCTTTGGCGCCAAAGGCTCCACGAAGGTGAAAGTGGGCTATAACGCCGCTGCTGCCGGTCATTTTGAAAAAGACGTATACGTAAAGCTGGCCGGTGTTACCGAGCCCAAGGTGATCAAGATCACGGGCGAAGTACTCGATGGCACCGCTTTCGATGCCTATACGAAGACCGACGAGTACAAGAAAGCCGAGAAAGTCCGCCTGGCCCGCGAAGCCAAAGAGGCCAAGGAAGCTAAAAAAGCTACGACGAAGAAGTCGAACAAAGCTGCACCGGCTGCCGCTAAATCCTGATTCGCCATCAAACACATACCACGAGCCCCGACAGAAATGTCGGGGTTTTTCTTTGCCGGAAAGATGCAAGGCCGGATCCGGCTATTATCTTTATCCGGACTTCACCACCGCCCTCCGTAAACGAGATTTTTATGCGTTGCCTCATCGCCACCGTTCTGCTTTTCGCCTCCCTGTTCGCTTCTGCCCAATCAGGCACGAGTTCTTTCAGCCGTGAAGGATATCGCTACCCGCGAGGCACGGACAGCATCGCGATGATCTCCTTCACCACCGAAAACAGCACCGACCGGTTCTTCACCGCGCTGGAACAGAAATGGGGAGCGCCCAGGCAGGAAGAGGCAATTCTGATCTATCTCCTGGGCGGAAAAAACTGGCAAAAGGAAAAAGTGGTTGTACGGGTGGAACCCGCCATGCAGATCGATGGCAGCAACCGGCGACGAAATGTGTTCTTTATCACCGTGCAAACAGAATCAGGCACTGACCTTCTTCGTCCGGATGCCAAGGAAGCAAAAGAGATCATTGACTATTTTGAAACTCTTTACAAGCAAACGGTCGTTACTGCTCCAAAAGACCGCTTTGACCAATAAACCGCGCATCCAAATTCATCAGGCATTAAGCAGCTGGCCTGCCCTGCCCTTCTGAAACAATTGCATATGATGGAACAACTGCTGGAAGCCTGGCGCACGGCCAATCAGGCACAACTGCTCTTCATTGAACACCTCCCGCAGGAAGGTTGGAAGGCCAGCCTCTCCACAAGGGGTGGCCGCAACCTCTTCGATCAGATCGCACACACTTATGCATTACGCCTGCAGTGGCTGGAGGTGATCGACAAAACCCTCGTTGCCGGCCTCCCGCGCATTGACAAGGGACCAGCGCCGGACGCAGCACAGTTGCGCGAGGCTATCCTTGCTTCAGGTACTGCCATCGAACAACTGATCCGCACCTCCTGGGAAGCCGGCGGAAAATTGAAGGGTTATAAAAAAGGATTGATTCCCTTCCTCACCTACCTTATCGCCCACGAAGCGCATCACCGGGGTCATGCGCTCCTCACCCTGAAGCAAAGCGGGAGCAAGATCCCCGAACCACTCAAATGGGGTCTTTGGGGCTGAGGACCAATGCAGCCTCCGGAATGGAAAAATACCCGGTCACGGCATCGCGGAGCTCTTCACGGATCACCAGGACCAGGGGACCACGACCCGGCGCAGCGATCAGCTCGCGAACCACACGGGCGAAGCCCTCACCCCGAAGTTCGAGGGGGCCGATCTCGTCGACGATGATCACTGCCGACGGAAGCCTTGCCGCTTCCCGGAGGATCCTGCAAGCCCGGTCGAAAGAGGCTTTCGAAAACTGGTATCGGCCCACCGGCAGCGCCTCCTCTCCTTCCAACGCTTCCATGGGAAACAGCGCGCCGGTCTGCAGGTCCTGAAACCAACGCTGCCCTTCGATCACCGGTGTGAGCAAGCCGGCAGTACCGGTTCGTTCTGACGCCCAGCTTTGCAGGGCGGTGGTCTTACCCGAGTGTTTGGGACCGGAATAGAGGATGATCTGTTCAGCCATTCTTGAGAGTATTTGCCAGCACCAGCCTGGAAAAATGCAGGATCCGCTGCAGGCCGCCGCGCCGGGAGGAAGCGAGCCAGCAGGCACGAACCAGGCGGCGCGTGGAAGGCAGGTGCAGGGAAACGGCCTGGAGCAACGCGGCATCCCGGTTCGCACGGGCCTGGAGCCATCGCTGCAGCAGGAGCAACACCACCGGGCCAATAAAGAGATACCAGGTAAACAGGAGCAGCAGGGAACGAAGGAGGAGCTGTATGCTGAGATGCGCCGGCAACAAAGGTTCACCGGGTCCCATCCAGGACTGGAGCAGCAGGAGGCAGAGCAGCAGCCAGATGGCGAAGAGGGCGTTCCGGAACCGGGAGCGCCGGCCTTCATTCACCGGTACGTCGAGTTCTTCATCCAGGGTCAATGTTTCGAGTTTCCAGCTCCGCATCCGTTGCGGCAGCCGGCCGGCGAACCAGCCAACGAAGAGGCCAACCAGCAGGTGCAGCAGCAGGTACGCGCCTACGATCCAGTGGCTGTAGGCCTGGTCGCGTTTGGTGAGGTCACCGATGAACACATCCACGGCAGTCCAGAGTTCCTTGCCATAAATGAGGGTCATGGAAATGATGCGCTGGACCGCCGATTCCAGGAGTGCCAACAGGGCCAGCAGCAGGGCCGAAACGCGGTAAAAACGGGGACCGCTGAGAAACAGGAGCTCGCCTGCCATCCCCTGGAAGAGCAGGGCGATATAAGCAGGCGCAGGACTGTGGGGGCTCAGCATCATCTTGACGGCTGCCACGATCAGTGCCGCACGCGCGATACGCCCCCGGCCCGGCACTTCATGGGCGATCAGGCAGATGCAGATCACGGAAGCGCTGCCAACAAGCAAACCGGTTACGGGCAGCCGGAGCCCGTGAAGTAATCCGCCCAGCAAGGCTTCACACACGGCCCACAATGCGATCAGCCGGTGATAGACCAATGTCCTTCCCTCCTCTTTGTTCAAAACCTCCATACGATCAATTATACTAACTTAGGACGATAACGGTTGCCGGTGACGCATTTTATTTTAAACGACCAGGAGATCCATACCGACGAGCCCGCCGGTACCGCGCTTCTCGACTTCATACGCTACGACAAACATTTGACGGGAACAAAGATCGGTTGCCGGGAGGGCGACTGCGGCGCCTGCACGGTGCTGGTAGGCGAACTTGCAAACGGTGAGCTGCATTATGCTTCGGCCACTTCCTGCCTGATGGCTTTGGGCAATGCCAATGGAAAACACATCGTGACCATCGAGGGCATTAACGGAACGGTGCTCACGCCCGTTCAGGAAGCCATGGCTGAAGAAGGAGCGACGCAGTGCGGCTTCTGCACCCCGGGCTTTGTGGTTTCGCTCACTGGCTATACCCTAGCCAGCAGCCCGGGCGATGTCCGCGCTGCAATAGACGGGAATATCTGCCGGTGCACCGGCTATAAATCGATCGAGCGCGCGGCAGAGAAGATCAGCCGGCAAGTAGCGGTAGGTACCGGCGACGGCCTGGCATCCGCCATCGCCGCCGGATTCATTCCGCCTTATTTTGCCACGATCCGCGACCGGCTGACCGCGCTCCGGACCCGGAGCGATGGACGGGCGCATCCTCAAGAAGTGCATCATCATATCGGCGGCGGCACGGACCTGTATGTACAGCGGCACGGAACGCTGAAAGATGCATCGCTGAAATTTCATTCCCCGCATAAAGAGGAACGAACCGTAGCGCAGAAAGGCACCAATTGCGTGGTCAGCGGCTCCGCTACCGTCAGCGACCTGCTGGAAGCCGAATGGCTGGTGAACTACCTCCCGCAATTGAAAGATCATGCGCGGCTGGTATCCAGCACGCCGATCCGCAACATGGCCACCATCGCCGGTAACTTCATCAATGCCTCGCCCATCGGCGATTTCAGCATCTTCTTTCTTGCCCTTGATGCCGAACTGCTGCTCGCAACCCCTTCGGGCGCGGCGAGAGCCCTGCCGCTGCGTCAATTGTACCAGGCATATAAACAGCTAAACAAATCAGCGGAAGAATACATTCATTCCTTCCGGTTCGCCCTGCCGGATGCCCATACGAAATTTCATTTTGAAAAAGTAAGCAAACGAACCCACCTCGATATTGCCAGCGTCAACTCGGCGATCTGCCTGCAGCTGGATGGCGACCGGATCCGTTCAGCGGGCCTTTCGGCCGGGGGCGTCGCGCCCGTACCGCTGTTTCTGAAAAAAACCAGCAGCCTTTTAGAAGGCGAAACCGTAACGGAAGGACTGGTACATGAAGCGATCCGCTCGGCGCGTTCGGAAGTAGCGCCTATCTCCGATGCCCGGGGCAGGGCCGACTATAAGTTGCGGCTGCTGGAGCAACTGATCCGGGCGCATTTCCTCCAACTCTTTCCTCAGCTCGAGGCCCAACGAATCCTTTTACCCGCATGAGAAATATCGACTCCTACAGCCACCTGCGCGGCGAATCCATTTACCTCGACGATGTGCCGGTGCAACAGGGCACGCTCTACGGCTGCATCTTCGATTCCCCGGTTGCCCATGGAAAGATCCGGCAACTCCACCTGGAGGAAGCCCTGGCTTCGGAGGGTGTGGTCCGGATCTTCACGGCGAACGATATCCCCGGCGAGAACCAGATCGGGGGCATCGTGCGCGATGAAGTGCTGCTGGCCGAAAGGGAAGTGGATTGCTGCGGCATGCCCATCGCTTTTGTCGTTGCCACGTCCGACGAAAACGCCAGGAAAGCGGTGAAGAAGATCCGGGTCGACATCGATCCGCTGCCCCTGGTTACCGATCCGCGCGTGGCCATGCAACAGGGTTCGCTCATCGTGCCGCCCCGTACGTTCACATTGGGTGACACCGATGCGGCCTGGAAGGATTGTGTGCATATCGTGGAAGGCAGGGCGGATGTGAACGGGCAGGAACATCTGTACATCGAAACCCAGGGAGCCTACGCGATCCCGATGGAGAAGGATAGCATCCGTATCATCTCATCAACGCAGGGACCTACTGCGGTCCAGCGCCATTGCGCGAACGTACTTGGGCTGCCCATGCACCGGATCGAGGTGGACGTGACCCGCCTCGGTGGCGGCTTTGGCGGCAAGGAAGACCAGGCCACGCCCTGGGCCATCCTTTGCGCCCTTGCCACCTGGCACCTTCGCCGTCCCGTGAAGCTTTCGATGCACCGCATGGAAGACATGCGTATGACCGGTAAGCGGCATCCCTATTCCTCCGATTTCAAGATCGGCCTCGACGCGGACCTGAAGATCCTGGCTTACGAAGCCGTGCATTACCAGAATGCGGGATGCAGCGCCGACCTGTCGCCGGCGGTGCTCGAACGAACGCTGTTTCATTCCACCAACACCTATTTCATTCCCAATACCCGGGTCACGGCCTATAGCTGTCGCACCAACCTGCCTTCCAACACCGCTTTCCGCGGCTTCGGCGGACCGCAGGG
>CBHWDR010000183.1:0-6477 GCA_966112575.1 uncultured Chitinophagales bacterium | reverse complement strand
CAGGACTGACCGGATGATCGATCTTTTCAATGAAGGAAAGACTGTACACTTTCGTTCCGATAAATACATTCTTACTGTAATAAGTGAAAATCTGCTCGCCGGCTTTCATGGTGAACTTGTAGTCGCGGGCCGGATAGCCTTTGAAGTCACCCTCCGACTCTTCGAGCAGCTTGCCCTCTGGGAGCTTGCTCAGGATGCCGTCGCGATACCCGGTATAAAACTCGTCGAGCTTGAGTTGGGCAGCCATGATCGTGGAATCAAAACCGAGCTTGGCAAAATCGACAGTCATTGCCAGGTAAATGGTATTGGGATCACCACAGGTCCACATCTTGTTATCCCCCGACATTTGCTCTTTGGGCTCTTGCGGGAAAGTAACAGCTACGCGATCGTCTAAACGAATCTCGGTCTGTGCGATCGTTGTGAATGCAAACAAGGGCAGGATCAGCAGTGCAAGAAACTTCAACTTCATGGCCAGTTATTTAACTTCCAGTGAATTGAGGAATCGGGCAGTATTGGCCGAAGGCTTGGTATCATCCACATAGTAGCTCAGGCTATACAGCTTGTCGCCCACGAATACGTTGCGGCTGAACATGCGCTTGTATACCATGCCTTTCATCTTTGAAACATCCACGGTGTACTTAAACACCAGGCGGCCGTTCTCGGTCGTTTTTTCTTTGCTGACGAATTCCGCACCTTCCATTTGGCCGATCATTGACTCGGAGAACTGGTCGAAGGTTTCTTCCTTGCCCATTTCCGCGGCTACGCCGGCGGAGTCAAGACCGAACTGGCCGAAGTCGATGATCAGGGCCATGCAACGTTCGTTGGAATCCACTCCCTGTTGCCACATCTGGTTTTGGCCAACGGTCTGGGCTTCGGCTTTCTTTGGGAAGAGTACACTGGCGCGGCTATCAATGCTCACACGCACCCAATCGGCTGCGGTGAAGGAGACAAGGACAAAAGCTGCGAGAATCAAAAGGATTTTTTTCATAAACTGTTAGTATTGCCCGAATAGGACGGGCGATCACATAATTAGGGTTGCGTGCACAAGAAAGGAAATTAATTGCCATCGACCAACTCAAGGCCCCAGTCTTTACCCTTGCGGGTAGCGGGTACGCCTTCGTCCAGCCATTTAGCCGGCTTCTCCCCTTTCAGCATCCAGTCGAAGAACTGCTGCTCGCGCACCTGGATATCTTTCCGGTTCCTGCGCTCGATGAGGTTATGTGCTTCGCCGTTGTAATTCAGCAGCCATACTTTTTTATTGAGGCGGCGCATGGCCGTGAAGAACTCGATGCCCTGGTACCAGGGAACGGCCCCGTCGGCGTCGTTCGACATGATCACCAGGGGTGTTTTCACTTTCTGCAGGTGAAAGAAGGGTGAGTTCTCCATGTAGAGGTCCGGGCGCTCCCAGGGCGTGGCGCCGATGCGGCTCTGGCCTTTCTCGTACTGGAACTGGCGGTTGTTGCCGCTCTCCCAACGGATGCCGCCATACGCGGAGAACATGTTCACTACCGGAGCGCCGGCCCATGCCGCTTTGAACATATCGGTGGCAGTGATCAGCCAGGCTACCTGGTAACCACCCCAGCTCTGTCCCTGAATGCCGATGTTCCTGCCATCTACCCAGGGCTTTTTGGCGAGCGCCTGGGAACCGCTGACGATATAGTTATAGGCATCCTTGCCCGGATGACCTTTTGTGTAATGGATATCCGGCGTGAAGACGAGATAGCCACGGCTCACGAAGAAAGGAATATTGAGACGACTCGGCGTTGGTGCCGGTGCAATGTAATTGTGCAGGCCATCGGTAACGGTTTCGTAGAAGTAAACGATCATGGGATACTTCTTCGTGGAGTCGAAATTTTCCGGCTTGTAGAGGATGCCCGCTGAAGACTTGCCGTCGAATGTTTTCCAGTTGAACAATTCTGCTGTTCCCCAGTTGTATGAAGCCTGCTGCGGGTTGATGGTGCTCAGCCGGACTGCGTTTAGACCGGATGTATTCCATCCCGGCTCCCGGCTGTTCTGCGTCCGCTCATCTGCACTAAACAGATCGGGCGCAGCCTGGTAGGTTTCCCGGGTATAGATGTAAGCGGGTGTTTTCCTGGCACGGGCGAAGCTATTGTATGCATATGGGCCATAAGCGGAAACCAGGTCGGTAAGTACCGGCATGGGCCCTGCGGCCGATGGGAACTGAATATGCACCAGCCCCGAGTTCTTGCTCCGATCGTCGAACATCCGGAAATAGGCATCCTGCCCGGAGCCCAGGAAACGCTCGTCATTGTTGACACGCAGGTAGCGGTATGTGACCAGGGATTTGGGAGGCGCGGTGAACAGGGGGTGCGGATTCTTCTTTCCGGAGGGATCGATCGCCCAGACATTGTGCTGACCATTGACATAGAGCACCGAATCGTTTTGATGCCAGCCCATGATGCCGTAAGGGCCGGGATCATTCGGCACGTCATTCTCCACGTCATAAAGCGGTTCGCGGACGCCGGCGGTTACATTACGCAGCCCCTTACCGTCCCAAAGGAAATAATTCCGTTGTTTCGTATCGTAGAGTAAAATGTAACGCCCGGTGGAGGAAGGATAGATATTCCCGGTATGGTTCTTCTTCACCAGGGTGAGCGCACCGGTGCGGGCGTTCAGGGCATAGATATCTTTCTTCGTAGAACCGCTCCACTGCGATTCCACGCGCCGGCCGGTATCGGTAACTGCCACATAAAATTCGGCATCGCCTTCATTCATCGTCACCACGTTGGGCAGGTCTGGCGAAGCCAGTTGCAGCAGGCGTCCGGAATCGAAGTCGAATTGGGTAAGATAGGTGCGTCGCAGTTCGGTGTTCAGCTGGAAGAGCTGCTGGGTCTGGAGGTAGTCGTCCTTATAGTTCCAAATGTCCAGCTTCACCAGGTCGATATCCACCAGTGAAGTATCCTTCATCGAAGGAAGTGGCGCCGTACCGAAGAAGAGGCGCCTGCCGCTTTTGGAGAAGGTCAACTGGCCATTTTCGCTGACAGTCATACCGAGTTTCATACCCGGGGTTCCCTTATTCACCAGCAGGACCGCGCTGTCGTCGCCATTGCGATAGAGATATAAGCCATAATGTTTGACCGGTGCTTTGCTGTTGGTATCCCGCTCTGCCAGGAAGGCCAGCCTGCCGCCGTCTTCGGTGAAGGTGAAGGCACGGAAGTCATTGCCATTTTTCAGCACGGTGTCCAGTTTGTTGCTGGCCAGGTCGAGCAGCAACACTGCATTCACACTACCGGAATCGCGCGCCGAGCGGGCTGTCCTGAAGACCAGTTTCTGTCCATACATGCTGAACGCGTAATCCACCACGTTTCGAAATATCCGGTCCTTGCCGCCGGCCAGGTTGCGCAGTACCAGGTCGGAACCTTCGTTAGCCGAGGCGGTGGCAGCCGGTTCTTCATCGGCGTCGAGCCCGTCCCGGTTGCCCGCCCTGGTATTTTTCAGCTGGGTGACCAGCAGGGAAAGTGAATCGATGGTGCGGCGCAGGCTGTCGACCGTTTTCTGCGTGGGAAGGGCCGCCGCGCGGGGAGAAAGAGGATCACGTTCCTTGTGGTAGGCAACCCATCCGATTCCTTTTTCCGGTGTTTTATAAGAGCGGACTTTCGCCACCTTCATCAGGTTGGCCTTGCCCAGCTCCACGATGCCGATGGAATCCTTCGGCATTTCGTCGGGTCGCTTCTTCCTGATGCGTGCTTCGCGGGTTTCCTTATAGGTGGGACGAATGCGGAAAACCAGGAAACGGTTGTCTTCCGTGATGAGTGCATTGTAACCACGCTGGATCTGCTGATTGTAGCTGCCGTCGGAAGAGCGGACGAAAAGATCGGCATCACCTTCCTGTGGGGTCACCGTGTACACCACCCATTTGCCATCGTTGGAGATGAGCCGTTCACCGATGCTTTGCCAGCTATCGTAAACAGTGTGATCGAGCGGTTTTTTTTGTGCGAACAGGGTCAACGGAAGCAGGAGCAATCCGGTAAGCAGGCATCTCATGTTGGTCACTTATCCGACGAATATAAGTCAAGCCCAGCAATGGCTAGCGCTCTTTTTGACGACCGGGCCGGATGAGGCGGAACATATGAAAAAGCACAGCCAGCGCGATCAAACCGAAGCCCACATAGAACCAGCGGCTGAGGTTCTGGTCCTCATGATAGATGAGGAAAGCAAGAATGATCCCATAGATCGGCTCCAGGGTGAGGGTGAGGTTCATGGTGAAGGCGGAGATACTCTTCAGCGAGCGAATGTAGAGGAAGAAGGTGAGGATGGTGCAAGCCCAGGAAAGAATAATGAGCCAAAGCCAGTCCATGCTCGTTGGCGCCTGCCAGGTAAAGGGAAAGAGGAGCTGAAACACCGGGAGCAGGATGGTGAGTCCGAGGAAGCCACCGGTGAGCTGGTAAAGCGTGATGTGCTCGGGGTGATGGGCGTCGATGATCTTCTTGTTCATCACCGATACCAGCACGGTGAGCAGGGCGGAGATCAGTCCGACGATGATGCCGCTGGAGAATTCCAGGTGCGTATTATAAATAATGAAGATGCCTGCGATGGCAAAGAGCCCGAGCAGGATCTCGACCAGGTCGAATTTACGCCCGATGATCAGGGGCTCGACGAAAGCGGCGATCAGTGCGGTAGTGGAGAGGCAGGTAAGCGCAATAGTGACGTTGGCCAGCTTGATACTCGCATAGAAGCTCACCCAGTGCAGGGCCTGCACGGTGCCGATGAGGGCGATGAGGCCGCCGGCTTTCCAGTTGATGCGCCGGGCTTTCCCCTGCACGAGATAGAGCGCCCAGAGCGAAACGACCGTGATCAGCAGGCGCCACCAGACAAGCAGGGTCGAGTCGAGGGTAATCGCCCGTCCGAGTACGCCGGTGAAGCCCCAGAGGAATACGGCCGCGTTGAGCTGGATGAGCGCTTTTTTCATGCAGCGTGAAGGTAGGCAATAGCCCGCCTTCGCCAAGCCTACGGCGGACGGTGGCAATAGGCAATAGGCAGTGGGCAATAGTGCGAGGTTCGTTGCCTGTGGTCTGTTAACGGTTGACCGTTAACCGTCAACCGTTAACGGCTATCTTTATGATATGGAGCCTGTGATCCGCATCAGCCATTTGTTCAAGAGTTATTCCGGGGGCAACCTGGTATTAAAGGACATCAACCTGGAGGCTTACCCGGGCCAGGTGATCGGTTATATCGGTCCGAACGGAGCCGGCAAGAGCACTACCGTGAAGATCCTTTGCGGCTTGCTGACCGATTACGAGGGCGAGGTGCAGGTGAAGGGCTTCGACGTGAAGAGCCAAACCTTGGAAGTGAAACGGGTCATCGGTTATGTGCCGGAGCTGGCCGAGCTCTATGATGTGCTGACGCCACGGGAATACCTGGGCTTTACGGGTGCACTTTATGGACTGGACGAAGCGGTTTGCGAAGACCGGATCCAGCGCATGATGACGGCGCTCGGTCTTTACGCCAACCTCGACCAGCGCATGGACTCCTTCTCGAAGGGCATGCGCCAGAAAGTACTGATCGCCTCCGGCCTGCTCCACAACCCCGACATCATCATCCTCGACGAGCCGCTGTCGGGACTGGATGCCAATTCCGTGATCATCATCAAGGACCTGATCAGCCGCCTGGCCAAGGAAGGCAAGACGATCTTCTACTGCAGCCATATGATGGACGTGGTGGAAAAAGTAAGCGATCGCATCGTGCTGATCGACGGCGGGCGCGTGATCGCCGACGGCTCTTTCGAAGAGCTCAAAGCCCAGCAGGGCAACAAGAGCCTCGAACAGATCTTCGCCACGCTCACCTCGCACGATGAGCTCTCCAGCAGTGCCGATGCGCTGGTGAAGGCGATGAACTAAGGCTAAGAGAAGCTAAGAGATAAAGGAGGAGAAAGAGAATACGACAATCTTACTTCAAATAATGAAAATACAGATAGCGAAAGGGCTAGGCCTGTAAAGAAATGAAAAAACGGAGGGCTCCTCTTTTTTCTCTTTCCACTCTTGGTTCCTCTTAGCTTCCTGAGCAACGCGAAGACCCATGAATCCCATCAATAAATTTTTTCTCCGACTTGCCCTGCTGCCGGCCCCATTGTACCGGGGCGCGGGCGTGGATGTGGTGCAGTTGCGTTCGATCCTGAAGGTAAAGCTGACCATGGACGACCGGAGGCCCAATACGTTTCAACAGACCCGACAGCGGACCAACAAGAAACCGGTGACGATGGCCACGATCGGCACCATGCTGCTTAGCCTGCTGATGGGTTTCTTCTTTCTTTTTTCCTTTGGCCTGGGCGCCAACATGGCCACGCATCTCACGGTCTATTTTTCTTTTTTCTTCCTGATGCTTTCAGCTACGCTGATCTCAGACTTCACCTCGGTGCTGATCGATGTTCGCGACAATTACATCATCCTTCCCAAGCCGGTGAACGATTCCACGGTGATCTTCGCCCGCCTCCTGCATATCTCCATTCATATCAGCAAG
>CBHWDR010000182.1:0-6514 GCA_966112575.1 uncultured Chitinophagales bacterium | reverse complement strand
ACTTTCCGCAAGGAAGAGCTGCAGGCCATCTGCGACCTTGTGGTGGAAGAGAATTACCGCCGCCAGGATCGCCGCAAGAAGCTTTACGTGATGTACGACCAGATGTACTGGCACCTCACCTACGACGGCATCCAGCACTATGACCCCGTGAACCTCAATCCCGGCATGCGCGACTATACCATCTTCGTGGATGCCATCTCGAAATGCTTTGCCTCCACGGGGGTGCGGGTAGGCTGGAGCCTCGGCCCCGCCGCTGTGCTCAACAAGATGAAGGCCATCCTCTCGCATGTGGGTGCCTGGGCGCCCATGGCCGAGCAGAAAGGCCTGTTCTGGTACCTCTCCGAAACGGAGGCCATCGACCGCTACCTGGCTAATTTCAAAAAAGAGATCGAATTCCGCCTGCGCAGCATCTATGACGGCTTCTCGAGCCTGAAGGCAAAAGGCTATGCGGTGGATGCGGTTTCCCCCGAAGCTGCCATCTACCTTACTCTCAAGTTCGACCTCGTGGGCAAGAAAGCCGCCGATGGCACCGAGCTGAAAACCCAGGCGGACGTAACCTCCTACCTGCTGCAGCACGCAAGCCTGGCCATCGTGCCCTTCTATGCCTTCGGCGCCGACCGCACCTCTCCCTGGTACCGCCTGAGCGTAGGGACCTGCAAGAAAGAAGAGATCGGCGAAATGCTGGAGAAACTCGAGAGAGCACTGAGTGAGCTGCGCTGAGCTGAGCAGCGAGCAGAGGCCCGCGAGCGGGCAGGAGAAAGCAGATAAGTCTAAAAGAAACGAAGCGCCCATATTTAGGCGCTTCGTTTCTTTTTTGTGGACGCTTATTTTTTGTTGTTTTTGTGCTTTCTGGTTCCGAGCTTGCTCGGATCTCCTTGCTGCTTCTCCTCACGCTTTCGTCATCTTCCCCACCAGCTGTCCTTCCTTCGTCACGATGTTTCCATTGTAATCCACTAGCAACTGCGTATTCGCTTCGTCATAGATCATGAAAGGGAAACGGGTGCTGTTAAGCTGGGCGATCTTGCCGATCACGTTCACGCCGCCGTTGCGTACGGAGATAAGGTTGAGGCGGGAGGTAATGTAATACGTGTTCGAGGCGTCCGCCCGGAAGCGCACGCTGCCAATGATGGAGCGCGGGTCGATGGCCACCGCCTGTGTAAGCGGCGCTGCTACAGAAGCGGTGTTTTGCTGCGCAGGCTGCACCTTGGGCTGCACCCGGGCTACGTACGGCTTACCGGTGAGCTGGGCGTCGGCCTTATTCCAGCCATCGGCGATGGCCAGCAGGCGGTCGTCCTTGCCGGGGTGGGTTGCCGAACCACGGGCGGAGGAGGCGGTCTTCATCGCTACCTGGGCATCGTCGATCGAAGCGCCCATCTTGCGGAGCACGAAGCCGGAGAAAGCATCGGCTTCCAGTTCGGCCTGTTGCTGGTTGGTAGCCTGCGATGCGGTATGGCCGTCGAGATGGTGGCCGATCTCATGAGCCAGCACGCTCACGGCTGCCCATTTATTGCCGGTGGTCTTTGTAAGCTCGGCGAAGAAATTCGGGTTGTAGAGGATATAACGTTTTCCGGCATAATTCACGGCGGCCGCATTGCCGATGTTGGCAGCACGGATGTCGAAGTTGGCGTTGAGGCCAAGCACATCGAGGATCTGCTGGATGATGCGGGTGGCTTCGGTAGGCACTTCCGTGCGGGGTTGTGCTGCCTGCCAGGATTGAGCACCGTTGTGACTGGTAGTCATCACGGGCGACTGGGCCATCAGGCCTGCGGAGGCCAGGAGGCCGAAAAGAGCGAGGCTGATCTTGTTTTTCATGGATTTCTCTCCTTGGTTTTTCGTGTATTTAAGGTACGCAAATAAGCGGCCGGCGGACGTTAAGGAAGGTTTATTAACAAACGCAGATTTCGGATTTTTGGGATTTCGCAGATGGCTCGCTGCGCTCGTGGGAGCACGGATTTAAGGGATTTATGGATTGCACGGATGGGGTCATTCGCGGTGCGAAGGACAGGGATGGAAAGATCAAAAAAGATCGAATGGATTACCCGATGGATGAGCGGTTATGGATTTAGACGTAGGCTGCGTCTCAGGAGGAAACCATTTGTTATGAAGAAGATCATGCTCGTTGCAGCGCTCCTGGCCGGTACGGCCGTGTTCGCCCAGAAGAAAGAGAAAATGGCGCCACCTCCACCCCCGCCGCCTGCTCCGCCAACTGCGAACGTGGCTCCTCCCCCGCCTCCACCCCCACCCAAGGTGACGAAGCAAACCTCCCGCAAAGGAGCGGTGCCGCCTCCACCTAAGGTAGTGCCGGTCTCCGTTCGTGAAGGTGAGGCACCGCCACCGCCTTCTCCGCCAAAAGCACCTCGTCCGCCCAAGGCGCCGGCAAAAGTGAAAACACCGCCACCACCACCTCCGCCGCCCCGGGTAAAAGACGAAGAACCCGAATAAGATCGCTGATCTCTGGATCGCTGATCGCTGATCTGTTGAAAGCAGAACGAACCTGTTTGTCAGAAGCTATCATAAAGCAAAAGGCTGCAGAGATTGCAGCCTTTTGCCTGTTATCCGAAATCGAAATATCCAGCAATCTCAAAATCCCTCCATCAATCAGCGATCCGCACATCAGCGATCAGCGATCCCTAGTAGCTTCTTCCCACCGTATCACACACGGCCTTCAACAGGCTGTTGGCATCATGCGCGTCCTGGCCTTTTTCCCAGAGCATAACGCCATTGGCCGTGGTCTTCGCCAGCATGGCTTTTTTCTTGGCCGTGGGCTGGCCATTGTAGTAGATCGTGTAGTTGGTGAAGCTGCCGTTGGTGACCACCGCTGAATCCGATTGGGAGCTGCCGCCACGGGAGAGGATGTCGCGGTAGGTAAGGATGGTGCCGCTCTGGGTGATGCCCGAGGGACGGCCATAGGCAGGGATGCCAAGCACACATTTCTCGCGGGGCATGCCCTTGGTGTTGAGCCAGTAGTTCAGGCAGGTAGTAGCAAGGTTATAGTCGCTATGGTGCTTGTAGGCTACCGAAGTGCTGAAGTCGTCATAAGCCATCACGTTGAAGAAATCGACATAGGTGAAGAGCTCGGGCTTCACCGCATCGCGGATGCCGCCGGCGTATTTGCCGGCTGTGATGGCGGCGGTGAGGTAGTAGCGGGCGCCGCGGTGCAGTGAATCGGACAGCTCTTTCATGAGCGCGGTGAAGGTCACGTCGGTACCATCGGTAGTGGTGGGGAACTCCCAATCCACATCCACGCCATCGAAGCCATACTGGCGCACTTTATTCATCACATCGACCACGAAATTTGTGCGGCCCGTAGCCGAGGAGGCCATGGTGCGGAAGTTGGTCTTGCCGTCGCCCGCGCCGTCGTTGATGCTGAGGAAGACCTTGGCATTGTTCGCCCGGGCCTTGGTGATGAACTGCAGTACCAGCGACGGGTTGTTCACCGTGAGGGTGCCCTGGGCGTTGACGCCGAAAAAAGCATAGTTGACCACATTGCACATGCGGAATTTCTGGTCGGGAATATCACTCAGTACGCGGTAGGAGGGGAAATAACCCACAACGTAATAACCAAAAGCCGGCGGCGCCTGGATGGGCTGGGGCGTTGGCGTGGGTGTGGGCGAACCGCCGCCTCCATCGTTCTTTTTGCTACAGGCAGCGAGGAGGAGCGTGGCGAGGACGGAAAGGGCAAGCAGTCGTTTCATGGTGTGCATGGTGAATAGTGAATAGGCAATAGGCAATAGGCATTGCCGGTTTGCGCAGTCAAGATAGAGAAATTTGCGGCTTTTTGCGTTTTTTAAGGGGGTTGCTCTCGCGTTTTTTGAACCACCAAGACACAAAGGACACTAAGGGGCACAAATTGGTGTTTGTTTTTGAACTACGCCTATGCTGAAGCTTCGGCGTACGGAGCACCGAGTCACAGAGCCAGGGAGGTGCACAGAGGTTTTTTTGAAACATGGAGGAATGAAGGAGTGGCTAAAGGCCAGAAGTTTTCCTCCCGACACATCGGGACCGCAGGCATCTGAAGATTGAAGCAGCGGAAAAGCCAGGCCAGGAGCAGGGTTTCAGGGTAAACTAGAAAGCACATACGCTTAAACGTCCAGAGGACCCAACTATTGAACTCTTAAACCTTTGAACTTTTGAACTCCGCAAACTCGCGAACTCCGCAAACCCTGCAAACCCCCGGGACTCTATCTTTGCCTCTCTACACGATTTAAATTTTATATGAACATGAGAAAACGCGTATTGGCCTTGCTGCTCGCCGTGACCCTAGTGTTCCGCGCGTCGGCTGATGAAGGCATGTGGCTGCCCCTCCTCCTGGGACAGCAGGTTTACAACGACATGGTCAAGAAAGGACTGAAGCTTTCGAAAGACCAGCTCTACAACATCAACAAGGCTTCCCTCAAGGATGCCATCGTGATCTTCGGCAACGGATGTACCGGCGAGATCGTGAGCAATTCGGGACTGATCTTCACCAACCACCACTGCGGCTATGATGCGATCGCATCGGCCAGCACCGTGGAGCACAACTACCTCAAGGACGGTTTCTATGCCAGGAATTTCGGACAGGAGATCCCTGCCGGCGGAATTTCCGTGCAGTTCCTCCTCCGTATCGACGACGTGACGAAGGAAGTGATGGATTCGCTGAAAGGCCTGTCCGGTCTGGAGCGCACACAGCGCCAGGCCCGCGTGCTGGCCGCCATCAATGCGCGCCTCAGCGATGCCGGGAAGAGCATCGAAACCCGCGTGTCGCCCCTGTTCAAGGGCAACCAGTTCCTCGCCTTCGTGTACCAGCGCTACCGCGACGTGCGCCTGGTAGGCGCGCCTGCCGAAGCCATTGGCAAGTTCGGCGGGGATACCGACAACTGGGAGTGGCCCCGCCATACCGGCGACTTCTCCATCTTCCGCGTTTACGCGGCGAAGGACGGACAGCCGGCGCTCTACAGTGCCGAGAATGCACCCCTGAAGCCCAAATGGGCCCTGCCCGTATCGCTGAAAGGCGTGAAGGAAGGCGATTTCTCCATGATCTGGGGCTACCCCGGCAGCACCAACCGCTATGAGTCGGCCGTTGGCGTGAAACTGGCCACGGAGGTGAACAACCCCACGCTGGTGAAACTGCGCGACATGCGCCTCAAGTATATGTTCGAAGAAATGAAGAAAGACCCGGCCACCAAGCTGCAGCTCGCTTCCGACTATGCTTCGATCGCCAACTACTGGAAGTTTTACGAAGGGGAGACCAAGCAGCTGCTGAAGTATGATGTCTACGGCCAGAAGAAGAAAACCGAAGCCGATTTCATCAAGTGGGCCCAGGGCAAGCCGGAATACCAGAACATCTTTACCGACCTGGATGCAGCTTATGCGGCCTGGCGTCCCTATGCCATCCATCGCCAGTATATCAACGAGGGCATCATGGGTTCGCCCCTGGTTGCCTTTGCAGCCTCCCTGCAATCGCTGGAAGCTGCGCTCACCAAGCCCGGCACTTCTTCGGCCGACATCCGCAAGGCAGTGGAAGCCGCAGGCGCTTCGCGCACCAACTGGCTCAAGGCGGAGAATCGCACTTCGGACCAGAACATTCTCGGCTCGGTGCTGCAGATGTACTACAAAGACATCCCCCAGGACCAGCAGCCCCAGGGCTTCTTCACCGCCCTGCGCAACGAGTATGGCGCGCTGGACAAGGCGTCGACCTACCAGAAATACGCCGAAGCGGTATTCACCAACACGATGCTGCTGGATGAAACCAAGTGGAATGCCTTCGTGCGCAACCCCGACGCCACCGTGCTGCAGCAGGACCTGGCCTACAACCTGGCCAGCACCTTCCTCCGCAACTACCAGGGCAAGTACCTGCCCCTGTTCCAGCAGTTCACGGTAAAGAACAACGAATGGGGCCGCCTGTACCTGAAGGGGGTGATGGAGATGAACCCGAAGAAGGTGATGTACCCCGATGCCACCTTCACCATGCGCGTGAGCTATGGCAAAGTGGCGGCCTACCAGCCTCGCGATGCCGTGAAATACGATTACGTGACCACGATGAAGGGCCTGCTGGAGAAGTACAAGCCCGGTGATTACGAGTTTGACCTGCCCGAGTCCTTCCTCGCCAAGGCGCGTGCGCGCGATTTCAGCGCCTACAAGGATGCGAAGGAGAATGACCTCGTGGTGGGCTTCATCACCACCAATGACATTACCGGCGGCAACTCGGGTTCGCCCGTGCTGAACGGTAACGGGGAGCTGATCGGACTGGCTTTCGACGGCAACTACGAAGCCATCGGCCACAAGATCAATTTCGATAAGGACCTCAACCGCACGATCTGCGTGGATATCCGGTACGTGCTCTGGTGCGTGGATAAGCTGGGCGGCGGGGAGAACCTGGTGAAGGAACTGAAGATTGTCAAGTAAGCAGAGAGCAGTAAGCAGAAAATATCCCGAAGCTTCGGGAGCAGAAAATGGCGGCCTCGTGGCCGCCATTCTGTTTTTTGTCCGATACAATAAGGAGCGGTGTTTGCGCGATATAGAGCAAATCGATCCC
>CBHWDR010000181.1:0-6518 GCA_966112575.1 uncultured Chitinophagales bacterium | reverse complement strand
ACGAAAGATCTCGCTCACGCAGGCTACGGCGATCAATATGATCGACATGGTCGGCATCGGGCCCTTCATCACGCTCTACATGGTGATCGGGATCATGGATGGACCCTGGTTCCTCTGGGCCTGGCTGGCAGGGGCCTTCTTGGCCTTTCTCGATGCCATGATCTGGGGTGAGCTCGGTGCCGCTTATCCATTGGCCGGCGGCTCCTATAATTTTTTAAAGATCGCTTACGGAGAAAAGAAGTGGGGCAAGCTGCTTTCCTTCCTCTACGTCTGGCAGACCTGCATCCAGGCGCCGCTCGTCATGGCCTCGGCAGCGATCGGTTTCGCTTCCTACCTTGACTACTTCGTACCTTTGAGTCACCTGGCTTCGAAGGCTGTTTCCGGCGGATTGATCCTGCTGGTGATCGCGCTGCTCTACCGGAGGATCGAAGACATCGGCCGTATCAGTGTCATCATGTGGATCTCGGTCTTTGCCATTTTCGCCTGGATCATCTTCGGCGCAATGAGCAGGGGCAATATCCTTCAGCCGCTGCTGCAGATGAATGAAGGCCTCGTCTGGCAGAAGGCATTCTTCGTTTACCTCGGACAGGCATCGGTGAAATCGATCTACAGCTATCTCGGTTATTACAACGTCTGTCACCTGGGTGGCGAGATCCGCAACCCGGGACGCAATATTCCCCGGAGCATGTTCATCTCCGTAGCCGGGATCTTCGTCCTTTATATGCTGATGAACATGAGTGTGGTCAGCGTCATACCCTGGCAAGAGGCGAAGGCTTCGAAATATGTGGTCAGTGAATTTATCAGACGTGTGTCCGGGCCTGGCGCAAGCAAGGTGGCCACGGTGCTGATACTGGTCGTGGCTTTCTCAAAGGTCTTTTCCGCCACCCTGGGCTATTCGAGGGTGCCTTATGCCGCGGCAAAAGACGGCGCCTTCTTTCCCGTGTTTGCACGATTGCATCCAACAAAAGAGTTCCCGCATATCTCCCTGCTCTTGCTGGGCGCCCTCGGTTTTGTCTTCTCCCTGCTCTTTCGCATGGGCGATGTGATCGACGCCATTCTTGCCATGCGCATCCTCGTGCAGTTCGTGGCCCAGGCCATTGGTGTGGTGCTGCTGCGCAGGCGATTCGGCACCGCCCATCTGCCTTACCGGATGTGGGCCTACCCGCTGCCCGTGGTCATCTCTGTAGCCATCTGGCTCTTCGTACTTTACTCTACCGGTACGGTGGCTTTGTATGGGATCGGACTTGCGCTCCTGGGAGTAGGCGCCTATTTCGCATACCAGCGATGGCTGGCCCGATAAGGATCGGCGAATGAAAGAGCCACTTTAACCTTTGCCCTTCTTCTTTTTGGCAGGCTTTGCACGGGCATTGAAGTCGAGGCAGAGATCCAGCCAGTAGCGAAACTGCCGGGTCGATTGAAAGCCGGCCGGAACGACGTAACAATAACCTTTCAGCTCTTTTCCCTTCATCACCATGGGCAGGAAGCCCGGCTGTTCGGCCACTTCCTCCAGGCGTGCGGGATCGAAGCGGCAAATCAGGTTGTCGCCGCTGACGTTGATGCACATCTTCCCGTTGACCAGGAAGCAGAGCCCACGGAATAGTCTCTTTTCCTCGATCGGCAGCGAGGTGTGGAGCGAGAGCTGTTCGCGAATGCGGTCGGCCAGCATTTCGTCGTACGCCATATCGGTCGGTGTTAGTGTACTTCCACAAGGTACTGGTGCTTCTTTCCCCGGGCAACCAGCAGGTATTTTCCATGGAGGAGCTTCTCTTCCGTCACCTGTTCGCTGATCTCGCGCACTTTCTCCCGGTTCAGGCTGACGCCTCCGCCCTGGATCGTCCTGCGTGCTTCGCCTTTGGAAGGGAAGATGCCGGTTTCGGCAAGTAGGCTCACGATATCGATGCCTTCGGCGATGCGGTTGCGACCGATCGTGGCTTTCTGCACCCCCTCGAGACCCTGAAGGTCTTCCTCGCTCAGGGAGTCGGCGGGTGCGCTGGCGTTGGCGAAGAGCTTTTCCGTGGTTTCCACGGCCTTTCGGTATTCTTCTTCTCCGTGCACGAAAACGGTCAGCTCCCGGGCAAGCCGTTTTTGCAAAATCCGTTGGGCGGCATCCTGCTGATGGGCTTCGATCAGCGCCGCGATCTCCTCCTGGGGGAGGAAGGTGAAGATTGAGATCCACTTCTGGGCATCGGCATCGGCCGCGTTCACCCAGAACTGGTAAAACTGGTAAGGAGAAGTTTTCGCCGCATCCAACCAAACGTTACCGCCTTCCGACTTACCAAACTTAGAGCCGTCCGACTTCGTAAGTAAGGGACAGGTGAAGGCAAAGGCTTCGCCGCCGCCCATACGACGGATGAGCTCGGTACCCGTGGTGATGTTGCCCCATTGGTCCGATCCGCCCATCTGGAGTTTGCACTGGCGGTTCTTGTACAGCCAGTAAAAATCGTATCCCTGGATGAGCTGGTAGCTGAACTCGGTAAAGGAAATGCCCTGTTCGCCTTCGATGCGCTTGCGCACCGAGTCCTTGCTCATCATATAATTTACCGTAATGTGTTTGCCCACATCGCGGATGAAATGGAGAAATTCGTAGCCCTTGAACCAGTCGTAGTTATTGACGAGCTCGGCTTTATTGGCAGCGTTGCCGTCGAAATCGAGGAAGCGTCGGAGTTGCTTTTCGATGCCTTCGAGGTTTTTCCGGAGGTCATCTTCCGAAAGCAGGTTGCGTTCGGAGGACTTTCCCGAAGGATCCCCCACCATGCCGGTGGCGCCGCCAACCAGGGCAAAGGGCTTGTGGCCCGCCCGCTGCAGGTGTACGAGCAGGAGGATGGGCACCAGCGAACCAATATGGAGGGAGTCGGCGGTAGGGTCGAAGCCCACATAACCGGACGTAACTTCTTTAAGCAGTTGCTCTTCGGTGCCGGGCATGATATCCTGGATCAGCCCCCGCCAGCGCAGTTCGTGGATGAGATTCATGGGGAAAATGGTCGGTTTAGAGCGGCAAATGTAGCCCTGGGAGGGCAATTTCACCCTAAGTTCTTCGTTTACAAGGCCTAAAAATACATTAAGACGGTTATGAATTTGAAAAGCAATGAATTACTTTTGTAGGCACGCCAAACCTGTGAAGAACGCCGTTTTAATCCTTTAGCTTATCTGAAAATCGACGAAATGAAAATCACTCCCATTGCTTTTGCATTGGTTGCTCTGTTCTTGACCAACGCCGCTTCGGCGCAATTCCGCAAATATTCCAACGAGTTCCTCAATATCGGGGCCGGCGCCCGCGGGCTCGCCATGGGCTCTGCCCAGGTAGCTTCGGTGCAGGATGGCACAGCCGGTTACTGGAACCCTGCCGGTCTTACCGGCGTACGCAACTTTGCCAATGCCAACGTAATGCATGCCGAGTACTTCCAGGGAATCGGCAAATACGACTATGTCTCCCTCGCCATTCCCGTGGCCAATAACAAGCGCACCATCGGCATCACCGGCCTGCGCTTCGCTGTCGATGACATCATGAACACGCTCTACCTCGTGGAGCCCGATGGATCGATCAACTACAACAACATCCAGGCTTTCTCTTCCGCCGATTACGGCTTTCTTTTCTCCTTCGCCCAGAAGCTGAAGGAAACAGAAACGAAAAGCGTCAGCTTCGGCATGAATGCAAAAGTGATCCACCGCAGCGTGGGCCGCTTCGCCAAGGCCTGGGGCTTTGGCCTGGACGCAGGCATCCAGATCAAGTCGGGAAAGTGGCGCTTCGGCTTTGTCGGCCGCGACATCACGTCCACCTTCAATGCCTGGACCTTCAACTTCAACGAGCGGGAGAAAGAAGTGCTGTATCTCACCAATAACGAGATCCCCGTCAAGTCCACCGAGCTGACTGCCCCACGACTGGTAGCTGGCGTTTCGCGCGACTTCAAGCTGGGTAAGAAAATGGGCCTGATGGCGGAAGCCAATCTTGATTTTACGTTCGACGGACGCCGCAACACCGTGGTCAGCGCCGATCCGGTGAGCATCGACCCCAAGCTGGGAGTGGAATGGAACTACAACAACGTGATCTATGTCCGGGGTGGCATCAACAATTTCCAGCGTGCCCTCGCCGATGGGGATACCCTCAACCAGAAGAAAGTATGGATCTACCAACCCGGCGCCGGCGCCGGCTTCCGGATCCAGAACGTGCGGATCGACTATGCGTTCACCAACCTGGCAAACCAGTCCAACCCCCTGTTCACCCATGTTTTCTCGCTCCAGGTAGACCTGGTCAATGATAAAAACAAGAAGAAGAAATAACCGTACCCCAAAATCGCTGTTCATGAAAAAATTTCTATTTGCCTTATTGCTCACCTCGGGCCTGTTTGCAAAGGCCCAGGTCTACAATAACGAATGGATCGATTATTCGAAAACCTATTATAAGTTCAAGCTGGGGCGTACCGGTGTGTACCGGATCCCTACGGCTACCCTTGCTGCTTATGGCCTCGATGCTGTTTTCGCCGATCAGTTCCAGCTCTGGCGCAATGGCAAGCAGGTTCCGATCTACACGAACGTGGCGACGGGCGTACTCGGGCCTACGGGTTATATCGAGTTCTGGGGACTGATGAACGATGGCAAGCCCGATCGTTCGCTTTACCGGAACCCCTCCTGGCAGCTGAACGACAAATGGAGCCTGGAAACGGATACGGCAGCATATTTCCTGACCACCAACGCCAACGTATCGCAGAACCTCCGGCTGGCTGCGGCACCCAACAACGTAACCGGTACCACGCTGAGCCCCGACCCGTATTTCATGTACACGGCCGGCAAATATTTCCGCGACCGGCAGAACGCCGGCTATGCGGTGAATGTAGGGGAGTACCTCTACTCATCTTCGTACGACAAAGGCGAAGGCTGGACCTCGACCGAACTCAATACATCCTTTTCCAACAACCCGGCACCCTGTACGCCGAGTTATGGCTGGAACCGGTTTATCTTCAGCAACCTCTATGCATTCAATGGCGGACCCGCTCCCAAGTTCCGCATCAGCGTATCGGGTAATGCCATCAATCCCCGCCGTTATGCCGTCCAGATCAACCGTGATACGGTGCTGAACCGCCAATGCGACTTCTTCAACTTCGCAACCGATTCGACCAACCTGCTCAACAGCACCCTGAATTCCGCGAATGATACCGTCACGGTTTACAACCTGACCACGTACGCTCCCAACGCCTGTCCCGCTTCCGACCGCATGGTGGTGCACCAGTATGAGCTCACTTATGCCCGCCAGTTCAATTTCGGCGGCGCTTCCAATTTCGAGTTCTCGCTGCCGGCAACGGCCACGGGCAACTACCTCCAGATCAGCAATTTCAACTACGGCAGCGTGGCCCCCGTGCTTTACGACCTCACCAGCGGCCGCGCCTATACCGCCGATTTGACGGCAGCGCCCCAGTTGCGCTTCGTGCTTCCGCCCTCCACTGCCAGCCGCGACTTCGTGCTCGTTAGCCAGGAGTCGTCCAACATCACGAATATCACTTCGCTGCAGCAACGCAACTTCATCAACTATGGCCTTGCTGCCAATATGGGCGACTACATCATCGTATCGCACCCGGCACTTTTCAGCGGCCCCAATGGCAGCAACCCCGTAGAAGACTACCGCGCCTATCGCAGCACGCCCGCAGGCGGCAGCTTCAATGCCCGCATTTACCTCATTGATGAACTGGTGGACCAGTTCGGGTTCGGCATCAAAAAGCACCCCAACTCAGTGCGTAACTTCATGCGTTACACCAAGGCGTTTTACCCGGTTCGCCCGAAGCATCTGTTCATCATCGGCCGGGGCATCAACTACGTAAGCAATCGCCAGAACGAAAATGCTCCGGATATCGACAAGCTGAACCTGGTGCCGCCCTTCGGCTGGCCCGCTTCCGATGTGCTGCATACGGCAGAACCGGGCAGTTCTTCGCCCGATATTCCCGTCGGTCGCCTCTCGGTGATCAATGGGGGTGAAGTGGCCGTGTACCTCAAGAAGGTAAAAGAGCATGAGCTGGGGATCGCTACCGCCTCTCCGGCCTTCGGCAATCGTGGCTGGATGAAGAACATTGTGCACATCATCGGCGCCGGCGAACCCGGTCTTACCGCCACACTGGAGTCGGCCATGTCGGGTTATGCCGCCATCGCCCGCGATACCCTGTTCGGTGCCAATGTGACCACCTTCACCAAGAACTCTTCGGATGCCGTGTCCCAGCTGAGCAGCACGCGGCTGTCCAACCTGTTCCAGGAAGGCATCAACGTGATCACCTACTTCGGCCACTCGTCGGCTACCACGCTGGAGTTCAACCTCGATAACCCCGAGAATTACAACAACCCGGGCAAATACCCGATGTTCATCGGTCTTGGCTGTAACGCGGGCAACTTCTTTAATTATAGCTCCGTACGCCTGCAGTTCAAGGAAACGATCTCCGAGAAATATGTACTGGCACCGGACCGCGGAACGATCGGACTGGTAGCGAGCACCCACTTCGGTATCGTGCACTACCTGGATATCTGGGCCAACCGCGCCT
>CBHWDR010000180.1:0-6528 GCA_966112575.1 uncultured Chitinophagales bacterium | reverse complement strand
AAAGGCGCGCTCGTTCATAGCCGGGTGAACGGCGCGCAAACCGATAATGTCACGCGATATGCCAACATGTTCGGCATCTTCTTCAACTATTTCTCGGAAGCGCAAAAGCAAAGGGTCAAACGCTCCGTGCTCCTCAACGACCGGGTGCAGAAGATCAGCACACCCTACATGCGCTTCTACGAACTCGAGGCGCTGTGCGCCTTGGGCGAACAGGACTATGTGCTGAAAGAAATGCGTTCCTACTGGGGCGGCATGCTCGACCTCGGGGCCACAACCTTCTGGGAAGAATACAATCCGAACAAGAAAGGCGCCGAGCACTATGCGATGTACGGCCGCGAGTTCGGCAAGAGCCTCTGCCATGCCTGGGGCGCCAGCCCGATCTACCTGTTGGGACGCTATTACCTCGGCGTGGCACCAACCGCGCCCGGGTACGCAGCGTATACGGTCCAGCCCCGGCTCGGCGACCTTCAATGGATGGAAGGCGCCGTGCCTACACCTGGGGGCGATATCTCCATTTACTGCAGCCGCAACGAGCTCCGCATCAAGGGTGCGACGGGAACCGGCACCCTGCTCTTTTCCTCTGCTAAAAAACCAGCGAGCAGGGAAGGGACGATCGAGTCGCTGGGTGATGGCCGCTATCGCATGCAGATCGAAAGTGGACGATCCTACCAGGTGAAATACAGTTACCGTTAAGCTTTTATCGTGAAAAATGTACTGACCGCCTTTCTCCTCCTGTCCTCCTTTTGCGCAAGGACCCAACTCGTTGATAAAACGCCGGCGGCGGTTCCGCAGGCGCCCGTTGTCTATCAAACCGAGCCTTGGGAAGACCCGGGCGTGAGCGGTATCAACCGGGAAAAGTCAAGGGCCACGGCTTATTCATTCGCATCGGCGGAAGATGCCCTGCGCGGCGACCGGAGCCGCTCACGAATGCTGTTACTCAACGGCGAATGGGACTTCTCTTTCGCCCTGAAGCCGGGCGACGAGCCGAAGGAATTTTATCGCTCGAAAGTGCAGGGCTGGAAGAAGATCGAAGTGCCGTCCAACTGGGAGATGAAGGGCTATGATAAGCCGATCTATAAAAGCGCGGTCTATCCCTTCCGCCCGGTGAACCCGCCCCACGTGCCGCGCGATTATAATGGCGTTGGCTGCTACCAACGATCCTTCACGGTTCCGAAGGACTGGAAAGATTTGAATATTACCCTGCACTTCGGCGGTGTCAGCTCGGCCTATAAGGTCTGGGTCAACGGTCAGTTTCTGGGCTATGCCGAAGATGCTTTTCTTTCCTCGGAATTCAACATCACGCCCTATCTAAAAGACGGGGAGAATATCATTTCCGTTTGGGTGATCCGGTGGAGCGATGGCTCCTTCCTGGAAGACCAGGACCAATGGCGCCTGAGTGGCATCCACCGCGAGGTTTTTCTACTGGCCGAGCCCGGGCTCCGCATCGGCGACTTCCACTGGCAGGCAAAGCTGGATAAGAATTATGGAGATGCGGTGCTGAGCATCCGCCCCCGCATCGACAACCTGACCGGCCACGAGGTTTCGGGCTTCCAGGTACAGGCCCAGCTCTTCGATCCAAAGGGGCAGCCCGTTATCGACAAGCCGCTTGTCCGTTCGGCCGAAAGCATCATCAACGAGATCTATCCCCGCCTCGATAATGCAAAATTCGGACTGCTCGAGACCACGATCCGCAACCCCCTGAAGTGGAGCGATGAAACGCCGAACCTTTATACCCTGGTGCTCCAATTGGTAGACAGCAATGGAAAACTGATGGAAGCCAAGAGCTGTAAGCTCGGCTTTCGTTCGATCGAGTTCTCGTCCACCACGGGCAAGCTGCTCATCAACGGACGTACCACCTATCTCTACGGCATCAACCGGCCCGATCACCACCCCACCAAAGGCAAGGCGCTGTCGCGTGCCGACATTCTACAGGATGTGCAAACCATCAAGCAATTCAACTTCAATTGCATCCGCGCCTCGCATTACCCCATGGATCCCTATCTCTATGAGCTATGTGACGAGTATGGCATCTATGTGATCGATGAGGCCAACCTGGAGACGCATGGACTTGGCGGCAAGCTGAGTAACGATTTGAGCTGGACAGGCGCCTATCTCGAACGCGCCACCCGCATGGCCCTGCGCGACAAAAATCATTCTTCGATCATTTTCTGGAGCCTGGGCAACGAAGCGGGCCGGGGGCCGAACCACGCGGCCATGGCGGCCTGGATGCATGATTTCGACATCACCCGCCCGGTGCATTACGAACCTGCCATGGGCGATCCAAGACTGGAAGGCTATATCGATCCTTCCGATCCGCGCTATCTCAAGGCCAATAATCATTCGCACCGCCTGCAGAACCCGCGCGACCAGCCTTATATCGATATCGTGAGCCGGATGTATCCGGGCATTTACACGCCAAAGCTTCTCGCGGGACAAAAGAACGGTGATAACCGGCCCATCTTCTTTGTGGAATATTCCCATGCGATGGGTAACTCCAACGGAAACCTGAAGGAGTTCTGGGATGAATTCCGGTCTACGCCCCGCGTGATTGGCGGCGCGATCTGGGAATTCAAAGACCAGGGCCTGCTGAAATACGACAGCGCCGGCGTTCCTTTCTATGCCTATGGCGGCGACTATGGCGAAAAATACTTCGACAATTTTACCATCAAGGGTGTTGTGGCTTCCGATGGCCGTCCGAAAGCGGCGATGTGGGAATGCAAACGCATCTTCCAGGGACCGCAGGTTGTTTTAGCCGACACGGTGAACTGGCTGGCGCGGATCAGCAACCGGCATGCGGTATTGTCGCTCGATGTTTACGAGGTTCGGCTGATCGTACGCAGGGAAGGCGTGGTTGTGGAAGACCGGCTGTTGCCAAGGATCAGGCTTTCAGCGGGTCAGGATACGATGATCGACCTGCGTCCGTTGGTGTCTTCTAAGTATACCGGGGAATTGTTCGCTGAATTCCATTTTCTTCTATCCGAAGACAAACCCTGGGCAAAGAAAGGGTTTGAGGTCGCTTCCGATCAGCTGGCGCTGCGCAGGTTCGAACCGATGCAGGCAATGTTGGAGCCACGCAGCGGTCGCCCTCTCGAGCGATCCACCGACACGGCTTTCATCTTTGAAACGAAGCAGGTCCGCGTAACGGTCAACAAAAAAACCGGCGCGCTCGATTCCTACCGGGTTGATGGCGTGGAATACATCAAAATGCCCTTCCTCCCGCATTTCAAGCGCCCGCTGACGGATAACGACCGGAGGGGCTGGAAGCCGCAACGATCGCTGAAAGCCTGGTACCAACCCGAAATGCGGCTCGTCGATTGCAGGCGCATCGATGCCGGTCATGCTTCCGGGGTGATGAGTACTTACCGATTGATCCACGACAGTGCGGAAGTGCGGATCCACTACCTCATCGACGGAGCGGGCAATGTGCATGTCGATTATCAATTGTCTGCAAAAGCTGGCCTGCCGAATCTACCAAAGGTCGGCTTCCAGGGTGGTCTGAATCAAAGCCTCCAGCAACTGTCCTGGTACGGCCGGGGACCGCAGGAAAATTATACCGACCGGCGATCCGGTTTTGATGTGGCCACTTATTCGTCCACCGTCTCCGAATGGAATGAACCCTATGCCGTGCCCCAGGAAACGGGCTGCCGGACCGATGTTCGGTGGTGGCAACTGACGGATACGAAGGGGCGGGGCCTATTGGTGACCGCCGACAGTCTGCTTAGCATCAATGCCTGGCCCTGGACCGAAGACAACCTCGAGAATGCGAAGCACACCAACAAACTGGTGTCCGCAGGCTATCTCACGGTAAACATCGACCTGGTGCAGATGGGCGTGGGCGGCAATGACAGCTGGAGTGAAGTGGCCGCGCCGCTTCCGCAGTACCAGGTTCCGGCAGGCAATTATCATTATGGCTTTACCTTGCTGCCGGTGTTCCCGAACAAGAAAAAGAAAAACTGATCAAGGATGCGAACGGTTTTGATATTGATTTTGGCTTTGCTCTTCTGTTTTGTTGGGAGGGCGCAATCGGCCTACCGCATGCAGGCCGACCTCGAAAAAGAATTTCGTTCCCCTTCGGAAATGGCCAAGCCCTGGGTCTTCTGGTACTGGATGCAGGCCGCGGTTTCAAAGCCCGGAATCACCGCCGACCTGGAGGCGATGAAAGAAGCCGGTATTGGCGGCGCCTACCTCATGCCCATCAAGGGTGCAGCCAATCCGCCCTATACCGATACGCCCGTTGTTCAGCTAACCTCACGCTGGTGGGATCATGTTCGTTTCGCTTTCACAGAAGCAAAGCGATTGGGCCTGCAGCTCGGCTTCCATGCTTCCGATGGCTTCGCGCTCGCCGGTGGCCCCTGGATCACACCGGAACGCTCGATGCAGAAACTTGTCTGGAGCCGGGTGGATGTCCATGGCGGGCAGCCGGTAAGAATGGAGCTGCCCCAGCCTCAAACCAATGAAGGCTACTACCGCGATATCGCTGTTTATGCGTTTCCCCTGCAGCCCGGGGCTGGCGTCAGCTCCTTTGCGCAACGACCGGATATCAGCGCTTCGAAAATGGACTCGGCGGTTCTGGGTCTTTCCGATCCCGGGAACCGGAAGAACTTTACTTCGGAGGAGCCCTGCTGGATCCAGTATCGTTTTTCGACTCCCTTCACACTCCGCTCCATCCATATCCGCAGCCGCAACAACTACCAGGCGAACCGCCTGCTGCTTCAGGTGAGTGATGACGGGATCCATTTCCGCGACCACTTCCGGATGACGGCGCCCCGCCATGGCTGGCAGGATACCGATGAAGCCTATACGCATGCCATTCCTGAGGTCAGGGCACGCTATTTCCGGCTGCTCTACAACCGCGAGGGCTCTGAGCCCGGTGCCGAAGACCTGGACGCCGCCAAATGGAAACAAACCCTGAAAGTCCAGTCCATTGAATTTTCTTCCGACCCCGTCATCCATCAATTCGAAGGCAAGAACGGGAGCGTTTGGCGGATCAGCGAAGCGGTACGATCATCAACCCTGCCTTCCTCACTCTGCATACCGGCCGGTAAATTGATTAGGGTTCTCGCTGTAGGGGGGAAGATCGATTGGCAGGCGCCTCCCGGCAACTGGGTCCTCCTGCGTATGGGGCATACGTCTACCGGGCATAAGAACGAGACCGCCGGTGGCGGTAAAGGCCTGGAATGCGATAAGTTCAGCGCCGGGGCGGTGACCCTGCAGTTCAACGAGTGGTTCGGTCAGCTGTATCGGGAGATCGATCCCGCAACCCTTAAGCCGGTGCTCCGCTATTTCCATGTCGACAGCTGGGAGTGTGGCAGCCAGAACTGGTCTGCGGATTTTGCCAATGAATTCCGGAAGCGCCGCGGCTACGACCTCCTGCCTTATTTGCCGGTGATGGCGGGATTTCCGGTAGCATCTGCCGGACGCTCGGAAGCGATCCTGCTGGATGTTCGAAAAACCATTGCCGAATTGGTGCTCGACCGCTTTTATGGGACCCTGGCCAGCCTCGTACACCAAAAAGGCCTCCTCTTCAGTGCGGAAAGCATCGCACCCACGATGATGAGCGATGGCATGCTGCATTATTCGCGTGACGATATTCCCATGGGTGAATTCTGGCTGCGCAGCCCCACCCACGACAAGCCCAATGACATGCTGGACGCGGTTTCCGGCGCCCATGTGTATGGTAAGCCGCTCGTGGCTGCCGAAGGCTTTACGGAGCTGCGGATGCACTGGGATGAGCACCCCGGTATGCTGAAGACCCTGCTCGATCGCAACCTGGCCCTGGGCATGAACCGGCTGTTCTTCCACGTTATGGTGCACAACCCCTGGATGGACCGCAAGCCCGGCATGACCCTCGACCCGATCGGGCTGTTCTTCCAGCGTGACCAGACCTGGTGGAAACAGGCGCGTGGACTGACCGATTACGTGCGCCGTTGCCAGGCCCTGCTCCAGTTGGGCAAGCCCGTGCAGGCGATCGCGGTCTTCACCGGCGAAGACCTGCCGAGACGCTCCATTCTTCCCGAGCGGCTGGTGCAGGCGGTGCCGGTGCTCTTCGATTCGGCAACGGTACGGCGGGAGCAAAAACGGCTGCGCAATAAAGGATTGCCGATGCGGCAACTGCCTATGGGCGTGAACGGGTCGGCCAATATCACGGATCCGGCGGGTTGGACCGATCCTTTGCAGGGATTCGCCTACGATGCGATCAATGAGGATGCGCTCTTCCGCCTGGCGAAGGTCAGGGAGCGGCAACTGACACTTCCCGGGGGCGCTGCCTATCAATTGCTGATCTGGCCCGGCCCGCATCCGTTATCGCCTAACCCGGACATTAGCGCGGCTGCCTGCCGGAAAATTCGCGCTTTCCTCATCCAGGGCGCGCAGATCGCCATGCCCGAAGCCTACATCCGGCAAGTGATGGGAAAAACGATCACGGGTGGCCCGCGCATGGCGTTTGGCAAGGGCGCGATCTATTCCCTGGAGCAATGGAAAGGCTTTACTTCCGTATCTGGGCTGCGTCCCGATTTCCAGGCCCGCAAT
>CBHWDR010000179.1:0-6556 GCA_966112575.1 uncultured Chitinophagales bacterium | reverse complement strand
ATGCGCAAAGCGCCCCGCGGCCCGGAAGTTTGGTACCTTGCATCCACCATATGAACGAAAGAAGGATATTACTGGTGGAAGATGAGCAGAAGATCGCCGATACGCTCAAACTCGGACTGACCGAAGCCGGCTACGAGGCCGACACGGCCTACGATGGCAGGATCGGATGGAAACTGTTCCAGTCGGGCGGCTACGACCTCATCGTGCTCGACATCAACCTGCCAGGCATTAACGGCTACGAGCTCTGTCGGATGATCCGGGCCAACAATACCCAGGTGCCCATCATCATGCTCACCGCGCTCAGTGCCCTGAGCGACAAGATCGAAGGCTACGACTCCGGCGCCGATGATTATGTGATCAAGCCTTTTGAATTCCGGGAGCTGCTGATGAAGATCCGGGTGCTGCTCAAGCGCACCCTTAATCAAAACATTCCCGTGGGCACCATCCTCCGCGCGGCCGATCTGGAGATGAACCTCGACAGCAAGGAAGTGCACCGGGGACAGACGCCCATCAACCTCACCGCGAAAGAATTCCAGCTGCTCGAATACCTGCTGCGCAACAAGAACAGGGTGGTTTCCCGCAGCGATATCGCCATCAACGTCTGGGATATCGATTTCGATACCAACACCAACGTGATCGATGTCTACATCAATTATGTGCGCAACAAGATCGACAAGAAATTCGACCAGAAGCTCATTCACACCCAGGTGGGCATGGGTTATGTATTAAAAGACAACGCCTGATATGCCGGTACGCA
Organism: uncultured Chitinophagales bacterium; assembly: GCA_966112575.1. Classification (GTDB taxonomy): domain Bacteria; phylum Bacteroidota; class Bacteroidia; order Chitinophagales; family Chitinophagaceae; genus Flavisolibacter. The sequence goes on along the minus strand of CBHWDR010000179.1, from coordinate 5,799 downwards.
TCCGCATTACGCTGATCTTCTCGATGCTGGTCTTCGTGATCCTCAGCCTCGTATGCGGCGGCATCTATTATTTCTCTTACCAGTCGCGCATTAACAATATCATGCGGCGCCTCACCAACCGCGCCATCACCACGGCCCGCCTGCTCAGCCAGCGGGAGATCTTCGACCGCGGCCTCGTGGAACGCATAGACTCGTCCACCACCATCTCGCTGAAAGACAAAGCCGTGGATGCCTTCGACCGAAACGACCGCCATATCTACCGCTACAGCGACCTGCCCAACGATACCATGCACATTACCCCCGAGCTGATCCGGAAAACGCGCGATAAAGGCAGCTTCTTTTTTGCCGAAGGCGAGAAGGAGATCATCGGTTACCGCTACAGCGATAACAATTCCGACATCGCCATCTTCGTAGCGGCGGAAGATATCGACGGCCGCACCTCTTTATCCGACCTCTCGCGCATCCTGCTCCTCTCCTTCCTGATCGGCAATATCCTCGTCTGGATCTCGGGTTACCTGTTCTCGCGCGGATTGCTGATGCCCGTAACGAAGATCACCGATGACGTGGCCGAGATCTCGGCCCAGAACCTGGCGCGGCGCATCAAGACCGGCACCGCCCGCGACGAATGGTTTCACCTGGCCGACACCCTCAACAACCTGCTCAACCGCCTGCAGGACTCCTTCGAGATGCAGCGGCGATTCATCTCGAACGCTTCCCATGAGCTCTCCACGCCGCTCACGGCCATCTCCAGCCAGCTCGAAGTATCGCTGCAGCGACCAAGAAGCGAAGCGGAATACCGGGCCGTGCTGCAATCGATCTACCAGGATGTGCAACAGCTGACCAAGCTCACGCAAACCCTGCTCGAATTCGCCAAAGCATCCGGCGATCCCGGGGGACTGGAGATCAACCTCGTGCGGATGGATGAAGTGCTGATGAATATTCCCGCCGAGCTCTCCCGCATCCAGCCAGGATACACGGCCACGCTGGCGTTTACCGACCTGCCCGAGCAGGACGATGACCTCCTGGTATTCGGCAACGAAGCCCTCCTGCTCACAGCCATCAACAATATTGTGATCAACGCCTGCAAGTATTCGCCCGACCACCACGCCAGCATCGGGCTGCGCACCGGGCCCGGGCTGATCTGGATCGACATACGCGATGCCGGTCCCGGTATCCCTGAGGAAGAGATCGCGAAGATCTTCCAGCCTTTTTACCGCACGGAAGACCAGGGGGCCGTGCGCGGTTTCGGCCTCGGCCTCTCGCTCGCCCAGCGCATCATCAAGATCCACAAGGGTGATATCCAGGTAGCTTCCGAGCCGGGACAGGGCACGCATTTCCAGATCCGGCTTTCTTCTGCCAAGTCCCTACCCACGTTATAAAAAGAAAACAGCGGCCTTTTGGCCGCCGTTCGTTTCCTATGGATGGATGATCATTTCCGCTTGGCCGTTGACCGGCTGCTTTTGCGCGCGACGGTTTTCTTTACCGTGCTGCTTTTACTCGTGGCACTTTTCTTCGTGACACTTTTCTTTGTGCCGCGCTTCTTTGCCGTTGCTTTTTTCTTTGATGTACCAACAGGCGTGGTCACTTTTTTTGAATGCTTCACGTAGGGATAAGGATTCACCGCGCCTCTCCAGGTATAGATGCCAAAGTGCAGGTGCGCAGGCGTGGTTCGGGCATTACCGGTATTACCCACGGTGCCGAGCATCTGTCCCTTCTTCACACGCTGACCTTCGCGCACCAGCTGCTTGTCGAGATGTGCGTAGTATACCGACCAGGGCTGGCCGTCGGTGCGCAGCCACAGGATCTTCCCGCCTCTCGGCGTGGTGGCGCGCTCTTCGATCACGCCATCGGCGATCGCCACTACCGGTGTGCCCTTGCGGGCAAAAATGTCGATGCCTTCATGGCTGCGGGCGCCGCCATCGCGTTCGTCGCCCCAGAAGCTGCCGACCTTACTGCGTTTGCCCCAGACCGGGAATGCGAGCGATTTGCCAATGGCTGCAGGTGATTTGACGGCGACAAAGCCCATCGATGGCAGCGCGAAAAGCGCCACCAGAGCAAGGAAGAGGATCTTTTTCATGGAGTGATTGGCTTGAGACCTAAAAACGACGAAACCGGAAAATATTTTATACGAAATGTGAAGAGAATCCTAATACGACCGAAGCCCCATGGCCGGGGCTGGCCCGCAAATCGCAGGATGAAGCGAAAATGGAGGGCAATGCTTACTACGATGATGATGCGGCCGTGGGTTTTGGCAATAATGATCAGCTCGTTATTTTCCTTTGATGCTACGGCACAGCCACCAGCCGTGTCGGTCCATGCAAACGAGCTCTACGTTTCTGTGCCGGCAAGTGCGCAGTATCGAAACCCGGGCTTGCTGAAGCGGCTTGTGCTGGGGAAAAACTACCGCAAACAATGGGAGACGCCGGTGGCCCTGCCGGTATTCGACCTGAAAGCCCAGGGGTTCCGGGTCAAGGCCCTGGGCGGCGGCATGCAGACGAAGTCGCTGGAAATGGAAGATGCCCAGGGGATCGAGTGGGTGCTCCGGACCATCGACAAAGACGTTGCGAAAGCCCTTCCGCCCGGCCTGCGCAATCGCTTCACGATCGCGATCGTCCAGAATATGGTTTCCGCGGCGCATCCCTACGCGCCCCTGGTCGTAGCCCGACTGGCAAAAGCGACCGGCGTGATCGCTACCGACCCCCGTTTTTTCATCGTGCCCGATGACCCGGCCTTAGGAAAATACAAAGACACGTTCGCGAACAAGGTCGTCCTCCTCGAACGGCGGGAAGTGGCCAGGGGCAAGGTGGAGACAAAGAACACCGAAGAGTTGATCGAAACCCTGCTCATGAAGCCAGCAGCATCTCTGCAGCAATCCTCCTACCTCAAGGCCCGCCTGCTTGATATGCTGATCGCCGACTGGGACCGGCACTATGACCAGTGGCGTTGGATGGAGCAGGATGCCGGCAAGGGAAATTATTACCTGGCCCTACCCAAGGACCGGGACCAGGCCCTCTTCCGTTCCACGGGGCTGCTGGTGGTGCTGGTCCGCCCCTTCTTCATGAAACACCTCGTGGGCTTCACGCCACGAACCAGCAACCTGCGCCGCCTAAATGCCAAATCCTGGAACCTCGACCGCCTCTTTCTTAACCGGCTTACGCGCAGCGACTGGGAAGATGCTACCCGGACCTTCCTCGCTGGCCTCACCGATGAAGCGATCGCGGGAGCGGTCAGCGCACTGCCGCCCGAGCTAAGAGCCATGGATAGCGCCCGCTTTGCCCGCACCCTCATCAGCCGCCGCAACCGCATGCAGCGCGACGTGATGCGTTATTATCAATTCCTGTCGGAGCGCGTCAGCATCCACGGCACCGACGAAGCCGAGCATTTTGAATTGCGCACGGCCGGCGACAGCCTGCACGTGGCCGTTTATGCCAACGGCGAAAACAGCCGCCCCTTCTACAGCCGCAGCTTCCACGCCAGCGAAACCGGCAGGATCCGGTTGCTCGGCCTCGGCGGCGATGACCGCTTCACCATTGCAGAAGAATTGAAGCACCGCATTCAGATCGAGATCGACGGAGGCACGGGCAACAACACCTATGCGATCCGTAACCAGCGGCGCGTGGAACATCGCAACTCCAACCGGGACGCCCGAACCTACCTCGAGGAGCTGCGCCGATCCCTGCCGATCAGAGATTAAGCGGAGCAATGGCCGATGATATCGGTCAAAATACCGGGTGACCTGCCTCATGGCAGTTGCGCAGGGCGGTTGCTAATTTTAGGGAACAAACCACGGTATTGAACTGGCCCGAACGCACCTCCACCCTGCTGCAGGAAGCCGGCGAGCTCTCCGCCTTCGCCGGCCGCTTCTTTGTACAGGCGCCGCGCGCCCGCAGCGAGTTCCAGGAGTTCCTGCGGCAATGCTTCCGCATCGGCTACCAGTCCCTTCCCCTCATTGCCCTCACGGGTTTCATCATGGGTCTTGTGCTCACCATGCAGCTTCGGCCGTCCATGGTGGAATACGGAGTGGAGTCGCAACTGCCCTCCATGATCTCCATCGCCATCGTGCGGGAGATGGGCCCCGTGATCACGGCCCTCATCTTCGCCGGCAAGATCGGCAGCAGCATCGGCGCCGAGCTGGGCTCCATGCGGGTGACCGAACAGATCGACGCGATGGAAGTATCGGGCACCAATCCCTTCCGCTACCTCGTAGTAACGCGGGTGTTGGCCACCACCCTCATGCTGCCGGTGCTGGTACTCCTCTCCGACGCGGTCTCGCTCTATGGCTCCTTCCTCGGCGTGAACATCCGCGGAGCTACCAGCTTCTCCCTCTTTTATTACCAGGTGACCGACATCCTTTCCTTTGGCGACATAGTTCCCGCGTTTATCAAGACGTTCTTTTTCGGCTATGCCGTGGGCATCATCGGCTGTTTTAAAGGCTATTACTCCAATAAAGGTACGGAGGGTGTTGGCCATTCGGCCAATTCGGCCGTGGTGCTTTCCTCGGTCATGGTCTTCGTGCTCGACCTCATTGCCGTTCAGATCACCGACATCCTGCAGCTCAACTGATGGAAACCCGAAGCACCACCATATCGCCCACCAGGTCCGCTCCCGCCAAACCGGTGCTCCAGGTAACCGACGTAGTGAAATCTTTCGGCACCAAGCGGGTGCTCGATCATTTCTCCTGCTCCCTGGGCAAGGGGGAAAACCTCGCCATTCTCGGCAAGTCGGGCTCCGGTAAGAGTGTGCTGATCAAATGCATCATCGGACTCCTGGAGCCCGACGAAGGGGCGATCCAGGTGCTGGACGTTTCCGTGCCCGACCTCGGTGCCGAAGCCCTCGACCGACTGCGCGCCCGCGTGGGCTTTCTTTTTCAGAGCAATGCCCTCTACGACTCGATGTCGGTACGCGAAAATCTCGAGTTCCCTCTTCGCCGGCACTGGCTGCGGGATGCGCAACAGGATGTGGATGCCCTGGTCCGGGAGGTACTGACGAACGTGGGGCTTGCGCATACGATCGATATGATGCCGGCGGAACTCTCGGGCGGCATGCGCAAACGCATCGCGCTCGCACGCACGCTCATCCTGCGGCCCGAGATCATGCTCTACGACGAGCCGACCACCGGCCTTGATCCCGTGACGGCGCGAGAGATCAGTGAGCTGATGATCGCGATCCGCGAGACCTATTCCACGTCTTCGGTGATCATCTCGCACGATATGAAATGCATCGAGCGCACGGCCGACCGGATCGTGCTGCTCATCGATGGAAAAAATTACGCGGAAGGAAGCTATAAAGAACTGTCGGCTTCCACCGATCCCCGGATCAGACAGTTCTTCGAATGAAATGGCAACACCTACCGGAAGCAAGATCAAGCTGGGCCTATTCGTGATGAGTGGCCTTGCCTTTCTCATCCTGCTGCTCTACGTGATCGGGAAGAACCAGAACCTTTTCGGCAATACGTTTGAGCTCAAAACCCGTTTCAGCAATATCAGCGGCCTGCGGCCGGGCAACAACGTGCGCTTTGCTGGCATCGACGCAGGAACCGTGAAGGAGATCGAGGTGATCAACGATTCCACGATCGAAGTGACCCTGCTCATTCGAAACAAGCTCAAAGGCATCATCCGCAAGTCGGCCCGGGCCACCATCGGCTCCGACGGCCTGATGGGCAATCGCATCGTCAACCTCGTATCCACCGGCCTGCCCAGTGCGCCCGTTGAAGAAGGCGACATGCTTCCTGCTTCGGAAGGTGCACGTACCGAGCAGATGCTGGACCTGCTCAAAACCACCAATGAAGACATCGCCGTG
>CBHWDR010000178.1:0-6568 GCA_966112575.1 uncultured Chitinophagales bacterium | reverse complement strand
GAAGCCGTGCGCCTTGCCAAGAAAGGCAAAGGCTCGCTCTGCTGCTCGATGGTGACGGCCGACGACCGGCAGGCTACCGAATTCGTGGTGGGCGCGGCCACACATCATGGCCGTATCCTCATCCTCAACAGCGACTGTGCCAAAGAGAGCACGGGTCATGGCTCGCCGCTGCCCCTGCTGGTGCATGGCGGTCCGGGTCGTGCCGGCGGCGGTGAAGAGATGGGCGGTGTACGGGGCGTAAAGCATTACCTGCAGCGCGTGGCCATCCAGGGCTCGCCCACGACCATCACGGCCATTACCCAGAGCTATCAGCCCAACGCGAAGGGCAACGAGTCGCCGGTTCATCCCTTCCGCAAATATTTTGAAGAGCTGCAGGTGGGCGACCAGATCACCACGCGCAGCCGCAAGATCACTCCCGAAGACATCGATGCCTTCGCAGAGCTCAGCGGCGATCATTTCTACGCACACAAGAAGGACACGGATTTCAGCGGCACCATGTTCGAGCAGCAGGTGGCCCACGGCTACTTTGTGCTCAGCGCCGCCGCCGGCCTCTTCGTAGACGGCTCCGACCTGGGCCCCGTGCTCCTCAACTACGGCATCGACGAGCTGCGCTTCACCAAGCCCGTATACTCCGGCGCCGAACTCACGATCCGCTTCACGTGCAAGGAGAAACTCCCCCAGGACCCCAAGGATGAAAACGATATCCCCAAGGGCATCGTGAAGTGGCTGGTGGAAATGCTGGATGAGACGGGCGAGCATGTGGGTGTGGCAACGATTCTTACCATGGTGAAGCGAAAAGCTTAGGTTGTCGCGCAGAGGCGCGGAGGACGCAGAGAAATAGTTGGCTAATCAAAGAGGAAAAAACGGTACAACACCGGTTTTTTTCCCTTTCCGCTTTTAAGGCTATTTCCCATTTTGCGCGGATGATAGATTTTAATGAATTAAGCGGGCGGATTCTGGAGGAAGCCATTCAAATCCATCGGGATTTGGGTCCGGGCCTTCTTGAATCGGTATATGAAGAGTTGCTGGCTTATCGACTGCGCAAGAGGGGGCTGCGTATTCAACGGCAGGTACTGATACCCATTATTTACGAAGGACAGAAGATGGAGGCGGGCTTCCGCGCAGACTTGATCGTTGAAGGGCAGATAATCATTGAAATTAAGTCCGTCGACTTGCTGGCCCCCGTGCACGCAAAACAGGTGCTCACCTATTTACGGCTGACTAACCTAACCTTGGGATTGCTAATTAATTTCAATGAAGAGGTTCTGAAAAAGGGAATAAAACGTTTAGTCAATAACTTTGACTCTGCGTCCTCCGCGCCTCTGCGCGACCCTTAAACTTCAACTATGAGTAGAGACATCATCAACGGATACGTCAACGTAGAAACCCATCAGGGCATCACCACGATCGAGTTTTTTCACCCGCAGAGCAATTCGCTGCCGCATCGGATCCTGACCGAGCTCGCCAATGAGATCCATGATGCGGGGGTGGATGCGCATACGAAGGTGATCATCCTGCGCTCGGGTGGCGAGAAGGCCTTCTGTGCCGGCGCCTCTTTCGATGAGCTGACGCAGATCGACAGCGAGAAGAAAGGCTTTGAGTTCTTCAGCGGATTCGCGCATGTGATCAATGCCATGCGCAAATGCCCCAAGCTCATCATCGGCCGCATCCATGGCAAATGTGTGGGTGGCGGCGTTGGATTGGCCGCTTCCGTGGACTATGCGATCGCTACCGAAGCAGCCGATGTGAAGCTCAGCGAGCTGGCGGTAGGCATCGGTCCCTTTGTGGTGGGTCCGGCGGTGGAGCGCAAGATCGGCCTCTCTTCCTTCTCGCAGCTGGCCATCGATGCCAGCATGTGGCGCAATGCCGACTGGGCAAGACGCAAGGGCCTGTTTTCCGAGCTGCACACGACTACCGAAGGCATGGATGAATCCATCCACCGCCTGGCGAATACGCTGTCGCATTCTTCGCCCGAAGCCATGCGTGAGATGAAGAGGGTATTCTGGCAGGGCACCGAACACTGGGACCAGCTCCTCTTCCAGCGCGCCGAGATCAGCGGAAGGCTGGTGTTGAGCGATTTCACCCGGAATGCGATTGCCAACTTCAAAGCAAAAGCGAGATAGCCATTAGCCGTTAGCCACTGGCTATTGGCCAGCAGCCAACAGCCTTATAAGAAAATAAACTCATCCCCATGTCCCCGATCCTCTTCGAAATAAAAGAAGGCCTGGCCTGTATCACCTTCAACCGCCCGGATAAATACAATGCCTTCAACCGCGATGCCGCCCTGCAGCTGCAGGAGCACCTGGACGCCTGCCGGAGCAAAGAGGTGCGTTGCGTGCTCCTCACCGGCGCGGGCAAGGCGTTTTGTTCGGGGCAGGACCTCGAGGAAGTGGTGGATCCGTCCGGCCCCCGCATCGATACCATTGTGTCGGAACACTACAACCCCATCATCCTGAAGATCCGGGCGCTGGAAAAGCCGGTGGTGGCAGCCGTCAATGGCGTTGCTGCCGGCGCGGGCGCGAACATTGCCCTGGCCTGCGATATCGTGGTGGCTTCAAAGTCTTCGTCCTTCATCCAGGCATTTTCCAAGATCGGCCTCATCCCCGACAGCGGCGGCACCTACTTCCTGCCGCGCCTCGTGGGCTGGGGAAGAGCCTCGGCTCTGATGATGCTGGGGGAGAAGGTGAGCGCTGAAGAAGCCGAGCGCATGGGCATGATCTACAAGGTGCTGCCCGACGAGACCTTCCTCGAAGAGGCGACCAGGATCGCGCGCACACTGGCGGCCATGCCTACTGTGGGGCTCGCACTGACGAAGCAGCTGCTCGACAACTCCACCGACAACGACCTCGGCGACCAGCTGCACGACGAAGAGATCTTCCAGAACCGCGCCGGCCGCACCAAGGACTACAACGAAGGCGTCCAGGCCTTCCTGGAAAAGCGGAAGCCGGTTTTCCGTGGCGAGTAGAGGCGGGTTCGCTCCGTAGGATTTGAACCATGGAGACACGGAGACACGACCTCACCCCCGACCCCTCTCCAAAGGAGAGGGGAGGATGAACTTCCTACCACAACTTTTGAACTTTTGAACTTTTGAACTATTGAACTCTGCGAACTCGCAAACTCGCGAACTTCGCAAACCCTGCAAACCCCCAAACCATGACCCCGCAAGCCGTAGTCGATCACATGATGGAGCATGACCGGTTCAGCCAGTGGCTGGGCATCGAAGTGCTGGAAGTGCAGCAAGGATTCAGCCGCATCCGCATGACCTTGCGGGAGGAGATGCTCAATGGATTTGGTGTGGTGCACGGGGGCATCGCCTTTTCGCTGGGCGACAGTGCCTTTGCTTTTGCCTGCAACAACCGCAACAATCTCTCCATGGCCCTCGATACCTCGATCAATTTTACGAAGTCGATGAAACCCGGCGACGTGCTCACGGCGGAAGCCCGGGAGGTCCATAATGGCCGGAGCACGGGGCTCTACCTCGTGACCATCACCAATGAGGAAGGTGAGCAGGTGGCGCTTTTCAAAGGCACCTGCTTCCGCACCGGCAAACCCCTGGTCCAGCCGTGAAAGAGCAGCTCCTCCAACTCTTCCGCGACCATCCGCAGGCGGCCTTTGGCATCAGCATCCTGATCAACGTGCTCATTGCCCTGGCTGGCGTTCTGCCTTCGTTTTTTATCACGGCGGCAAACATTCTCTTCTTCGGTTTCTGGCCCGGCTTCCTCCTCTCTTTTATCGGGGAAGCCCTGGGTGCGATCATCGCATTTGCCTTGTATCGGAAAGGCCTGCGCAAACAGGTGAGCAAGGGTCTCGAACGATTCCCGCGTGCACAAAAGCTGGTCCATGCCCGGGGCCGGGAGGCGGCTATGCTGGTGCTTTCGCTGCGCCTAATCCCCTTCGTTCCTTCCGGACTCGTGACCTTTGCCGCCTCGGTGGGAGAGATGAGCCTCCTGCATTTCGCCTTGTCCTCCTCCCTGGGCAAGCTTCCTGCCCTTTTCATTGAAGCCTGGTCGGTTAAAGAGGTCAGTGAGTTCGGCACCACCGGCAAGATCATCCTCGCCCTAACCGCGCTCATCCTGATCTGGGTGGTCGTGCGGAAGAAGCGCAGCTGAACCACGAATGCGGGTAGTTCGTTCGCCTGGTTCGCGAAGTTTGCGCGTTCGCGAAGTTCAACTGTTCAAAGGTTCAAAGGTTCAAGAGTTCAAGAGTTCAAGAGTTGAGGCAGAGTCAAATAAATAGGCAAATATCTTCATGCCTTCATGTATTGGTGACTTCGTGTTGAAAAAACCTACGGAGCGCCCTGCCAATTCGTAACTTCCGGTACAACAAAAAACGGAAACCCATGACCGCCCGTATTGCTTTTGCGGCTGCCCTCCTTTGTGTTCAGGGCATCGCGCTTGCCCAGGTGCAGCCCGCTACCCGGAAAGAAACCAAGGTATTCTCCGAGCACAGCTATCAGCGCACCGACGACTATTTCTGGCTGAGCAACCGCAACGACTCCAACGTGATCCATCACCTCGAAGCCGAGAACGCCTATGTGGATGCCTACATGAAACGCACCGAAGGGTTGCAAAAGAAAGTGTACGAAGAGCTCATTGAACGCATACCGGGCCGCGACCAGTCGCTACCCACCAAGCGCAACGGCTATTGGTACTACGGTCGTTTCGAGGAAGGCAAGCAGTATCCTTACCTGGTTCGCCGCAAGGGTTCGATGACCGCAAAAGAAGAGCTCCTGCTCGACCAGCCCGCGCTGGCAGCGCCGTATAAGGTCTTCCTGCTCCGGGGCACCGCCGTATCGCCCGATAATAATCTCCTGGCCTATGGTGTGGACACGGCCGGCGACCGCCGCTGCCTGCTCTATGTGCGCGACCTCCGCACCGGTCAGGTTTCGAAGGAAGTTATCGACAACACCTCCGGGAATTTCGCCTGGGCCGACGATAACCGGACGCTTTACTATGTCCTCAATGATCCTACGGTGCGTGCCTATCGCGTGATGAAGCACCGCCTCGGCACCGATCCGACCCGCGATGAAGAAGTGTTTGCCGAGCGCGACAGCACCTTCCGGGTAGGCATCCGCCGGTCGATGAACGGACCTTATCTTTTTATCTCCACCAACAGCACCGATGTAAGCGAAGACCGCTACATCCGCACCGACGATCCTTCGGGCACCGTGCACCTCGTTCAGGCACGCACGCCGAAGCTGGAATATTTTACCGATTACCGTGAGGGCAAGGTATTCCATATACAGACGAACAAGGATGCGAAGAACTTCAAGCTGGTGACGGCACCCATTGAACAGCCGTCGGCGAATAACTGGAAGGACCTGATCCCGGCAAGTGACAAGTCGTACCTGGAGGGCGCCGAGGTGCTGAAAAATTACATCGTGGCCCAGGTGCGGGAGAACGGGCAAACGAAGATCAAGGTCCAGAACCGCAAGACGGGGGCCTGGAAATATGTCGATTTCGGGCAGGAGGTCTATATGTCCAGCATGTCGCTGGCAACCGATGACTATGCCTCCGACAGCATCCGCTATAATTTCATGTCGCTGGCCACGCCGAGTACCGATTACAGCTATCACCTCGGCAGCGACGCACGCAAGCAGCTGAAGCACCAGAAAGTGGGCCAGCACTTCGACCCTTCGCTCTATGAAACCAAACGCCTCTGGTCCACATCAGCCGATGGCACCAAAGTGCCCATCTCACTGGTTTACCGCAAAGACAAATTCCGCAAGGACGGCAGCAACCCGCTGCTGCTCTATGCCTATGGCTCCTACGGTGCCAACTCCGACCCGGGCTTCAGTCCTTCGGTGGTCAGCCTTCTCGATCGCGGCGTTTGCTATGCCATCACGCATATTCGTGGCGGACAGGAGATGGGGCGCGACTGGTTTGAGCAGGGACGGCTGCTCAACAAGAAGAATACTTTCCAGGATTTCGTGGATGCCGCGCAGTTCCTGGTGAATGAAAAGTATACGTCTGCCGACCGCCTCTTCGCCAATGGCGGCAGCGCCGGCGGCATGCTTATGGGTGCTATCGTGAACATGCGTCCGGAGCTCTTCCGCGGCATCATCGCCGAAGTGCCCTGGATGGATGTGATCACCGACATGTTCGATACCAGCCTGCCCCTCACCACGCTCGAGTATGACCAATGGGGCGATCCGAACAAAAAAGAATACTACGACTACATGCGGAGCTGGTCGCCTTACGACAACGTGAAGCCGGCGAAATATCCTTCGATCCTGGCAACGGGTGGGCTGAACGATACGCAGGTGCCCTATTTCTCACCGGCGAAGTGGGTGGCGCGGGTACGCGAGAACAACCTCGGTACCAACCCCGTGCTCTTCAAGGTGAACATGGGTGCAGGCCACGGCGGCGCCTCGGGCCGCTTCGAACGCCAGAAGCTCACGGCCCTCAAGTATGCCTTCCTCCTCGACCAGCTGGGCTGGAACGAGCAGACGAAGAAGTTTGAGAAGGCATTCTAGTTCGCAGGTTCGCGGAGTTCGCATAGTTCGCGAGTTCAAAAGTTCAATGGTTTAAAAGTTCAATAGTTAAATACACAATCGTTGCGGGCCACA
>CBHWDR010000177.1:0-6607 GCA_966112575.1 uncultured Chitinophagales bacterium | reverse complement strand
AACGGGATCTGTAAGGACTGTCATACTTAAAACCCTCGAGCTATGCGCGCAATTTTGATCGTCTTTCTCTTCCTTGCTGTTCAACCGGTTTTCGCCCAGTCGAAAGATGAAACGGCGATCCGGAACGTGCTCGCCCGCCAGACCGAGGCCTGGAACCGCGGCGACCTCGAAGGGTTCATGGAAGGCTACTGGAAAAGCGACTCGCTCGTCTTCATCGGCCAGAGCGGCGTAAACCGCGGCTGGCAGAAAACCCTCGACAACTACAAAAAAGGCTACCCCGACAAAACGGCCATGGGCCAACTCCAATTCGACATCATCGAAGTGCGCCGGATCTCACCCGATCATTTCTACGTGATCGGCAAGTGGATGCTCAAACGCACCATCGGCGACCTCAGCGGCCACTACGACCTCCTCTGGAAGAAGATCCGGGGCAAATGGGTGATCGTGGCCGATCATTCGTCTTGAGCCCGTCTTCGGCAGAAGGGGATTAGGGATTAGGGATTAGGGATTAGGAGAAATGTAACCGGGTAAGATAAATCAGGATAGCAGAGATACACTTTCTTAAGGCTTGGATACTCCTCGATTGAGGGAAGTGCTCCATTTGGAGAAACTCACCGCCCTGTAAGGGCGACATATGGGTAGCCACGGGTGTCAGCCCGGGGTTAGAAGGATGTTTTATGATTTTTCAGCACCCCGTAGGGGTGCAAGGTGGAAGAGGATGTAAACGGTGCGCAGGGCCATCAAATCAAAAGAGACTTGTCAATCTTCAGATCCCACTGCCCCTCCCGAACAGTCGTTAGGGGCGCAACCTACGCAAGAGGCACCGTGGGCGGCCTTGAGGGAAATAAAGAATAAAGCCTGCCCGACATAGCTTTAGCGAAGTCGGGAACAAGAAACAAGGAATGTTGAGGGTAAGAACCTCTAGCCGAATGATGTCTCATACCGTGAAGTCATAAAACATCCGTTAGGAAAGGGTTATAATTAAAACAAAATCCTCCGTGTCTCTTTGTGCCTTCGTGTCTCCGTGCTCCGTCCGCCGAAGCTTAAGCGTAGGCGGGGTTCAAAAAGCAGGGTGAGAACCACGCCCAATCACCGCCAGGTGCGGTAGAAGTACCGGATCAGGAGGACAAGGGAGCCCAGGGCGATGACGTAGAAGACGATATTGTACCACTCCACGCTGCCGCGGATATAGGCCAGCCGGAGGAAAAGGCCGAGGGTGCTCATGACCAGCATCCAGATGGCGCCCCAGGAAAAAGAATTGAGGATCTTCTTGAAGTAAATACGCACGTCGCGTTCCATGGCGTCAAGGTACTAAGAGATCGCGGAAGGCGATGGAGTCGCCGTTGAAAACATTGAAGTCCACCTTTGAGCGGATGCCATTGACGCGGCCGGTTTCACTGTGCTGCCAGAACGACCATTGCCGGGAGATGCGCGGGTTGTTGGGCTGCAGGTAATGCGCCACCCAGAGCGGGTACTCGTCGAAATGACCTTTCAGGTTCTTCTCCCAGAAATCGGCATTCGTGTAGATGATGGGCTTGACGCCATAATAGCCCTCGATGGTCTTCAGCCACTCGTCGAGCTCCATGCGCAGGGTAGTGAGGCTCACGTTCCCGAGCTGCTCGATGTCGAGCACCGGTGGCAGATCGCCGCTCTCGAGTTCCACCCGGTTGATGAAGTTGCGGGCCTGGAGCTTTCCGTCGCGTGAGGGCACAAAGAAATGATAGGCGCCGCGGATGATGCCCGCCTCGCGCGACTTCCGCCAGTTGCGCTTGAACTGCGCGTCGTAGTTGGCCGTGCCTTCCGTGGCTTTGATGAATGCGAAATGTACCCGGATGCCGTTGACCTCCATTTCGCGCACCGAAGACCAGGCGATGGTCTGCTGGTATTTCGATACGTCGATGCCATGGATCTCGAAGCCGGCGGGAATGCTGATGCCAAAGGCCGGGTAACGGATCCGCTCATTGGTATTGCTGTCGTACCAGAGTACGCCGAGCACCAGTGCAAATAGCACCGTTGCGATAATGGTTACAAGGATGATCCAGCGACCCGTTTTCGATTTCTTTCGCGCCACAGCCGCAAGATAGGACGACGGAGATTGCTGATTTCTCGATTTGGTGATTTTGTGATCGCAATTCAGAAATCACGCGATCGCAAAATCCAGAAATCTAAATGGTAGCGATATATCTTCGCATTATGCCCTTCAACTGGAACGACTCGGTGAACCTGGCCCGGAAGCTGACCCTGCGGCGTGCGTGGAATGGGTTGAAAGTACTGGCCTCTTACCAGGTGAGCAAGTGGAGCGGCCGCAGCGTGCAGTGGGGCCTGCCGGTGTCCATATCCTTCGAGCCAACGACCTCCTGCAACCTCCGCTGCCCCGAATGTCCCAGCGGCCTGCGGGCTTTCTCCCGGCCAACCGGCATGCTCAGGAAAGACTTCTTCCACGAAACGATCGACCAGCTGCATAAGGAACTGCTCTACCTGGTCTTCTACTTCCAGGGCGAGCCCTACCTGAACCCCGATTTCTTGGATATGGTGAAGCATGCTTCCTCGAAAGGGATCTACACCGCTACTTCCACCAATGCCCATTACCTGACCGAGCAGAACGCCCGGCGCACCGTGGAAAGTGGGCTCGACCGGCTGATCATCTCCATCGATGGCACCACGCAGGAGACCTACCGGCAATACCGCGTGGGCGGCAACCTTGATAAAGTGCTGGAAGGCGCCAGGAACATCGTTAAATGGAAGCGGGAACTGAAAAGCAAAACGCCCCTGGTCATTTTCCAGTTCCTGGTCGTGCGGCACAACGAGCACCAGATCGGGGAGGTGAAGCGCATCGCCAAAGAGATCGGCGTGGACGATGTATGGCTCAAGACCGCGCAGGTCTACGATTATGAGAACGACCCGAACCAATTGATCCCAACCAATACGCGCTACAGCCGGTATAAGAAGAATGGCGAAGGGAAAATGGTGTTCAAAGGCAATAATGCCAATCACTGCTGGCGTTTATGGCATGACCCGGTGATCACCTGGGACGGCACGGTGGTGCCCTGCTGCTTCGACAAGGACGCGCAGCACAAGCTGGGCAGCCTCCATCAGCACTCCTTCCGCGAGCTCTGGCAGAACGGGGAGTATAAGCGGTTCCGAAGCCAGGTGCTGCAGAGCCGGAAGAATATCGACATCTGTGCCAATTGCTCGGAAGGGGTTAAGGTCTGGGGATAACACGTAGGTATTTCTACTTATAAAACACTTGAAACAGTTTCTATATTTGTTCCGATGGGAATCGAAAAAGACATCCAACAGCTAGCCTTCCTCTCCTCCCGCCAGAAAGCGATGATCAACATCCTCTTCACGTATGGCTGGGTGATCGAGCAGATCAAAAATCTCCTTGCCGAAGAAGACATCACGCATCAGCAATTCAACATCCTGCGCATCCTCCGTGGCTCGCATCCCAAGCCGCTTTCAACCTTGCAGATCCGCGAGCGCATGCTCGACAAGATGAGCGATACCAGCCGCATTGTGGATCGCTTGGTGGCCAAGAAGCTCGTTCGCAAAACACCCTGTGCCCGCGACAAGCGGCTCGTGGATGTGGTGATCACCGATAAGGGACAGCAGATGCTCGGCCGCATCGACCAGCGCGCCGATTTCAATACCATGGTCATGGGCGGGCTTACCGAAGACGAGGCCGCGCAGCTCTCCGACCTGCTCGACAAGCTCCGGGGCAGCATTGCCGTCCAGGAAGCGCCTGCCGAGAACGAAGCGCTCCAGGCAGCCGGCAGCTAGCGGCATTGGCCAGTTGCCAGCCACTCTTCTTAGTCTTTTCTTAACCGAAGGACGGCTATCTTAGTATTCGATTTCATCACCATCCCTGTCCATTCTTATGAAGCGCGTACTATTTGCAGCCTCCTCCCTGCTCCTGACCCTGGCTGGCCTGGCCCAGCAGCCTGAATTCCGCGGGGTCTGGATCGCCTCGGTAGACAATATCGACTGGCCGAAGCGGGGCCAGTATAATACCGAAGACCAGAAACGGGAATACATCCGCCAGCTCGACATGCATGAGAAGAATGGCATGAACGCCGTCTTCGTACAGGTACGTCCGGCGGCCGATGCGCTCTATCCCTCGCCCTATGAGCCCTGGAGCCAGTGGCTGACCGGCAAGCAGGGAAAAGCGCCCGTGCCTTATTACGACCCGATGGAGTTCACCATCAACGAAGCCCACGACCGCGGGTTCGAGTACCACGCCTGGTGCAACCCCTACCGCGCCAATTTCAGCGTGGGCAAGGCTTCGATCGCGCCCGACCACATCACGAAGAAACACCCTGAGTGGTTCGTCCAGTACGGAACGACCCTATATTTCGACCCGGGCAACAAGGAAGCACAGGACTGGGTAGTGGAGGTCATGCGCGACATGATCGCCCGCTATGATATCGACGCCCTGCACATGGACGACTATTTCTATCCTTATAAAATTCCCGGGAAGGATTTCCCGGACACAACCACCTACCGCAAATACGGGCAGGGCAGGAACAAGGCCGACTGGCGCCGGAGCAATGTGGACACGATCATCTCGCGCCTCTCGCGCATGGTGAAGCAGACCAAGCCCTGGGTGAAGTTCGGCATCTCTCCCTTTGGCGTGTGGCGGAACGTGAAAGACGATCCGGCCGGTTCGCAAACCAAGGCAGGCGTAACCAACTACGATGACCTCTATGCCAACGTGGTCCTCTGGCTCAAGAATGACTGGATCGATTACGTGGTGCCCCAGGTTTACTGGGAGTTCACGCAGCCGAATGCGCCCTTCCAGACCCTGATCGACTGGTGGAGCGAGAACAGCTATGGCAAGCAGTGCTATATCGGCCTGGGCATTTACAAGGCCGGCACCTCCAAGGCCTGGCGCGACCCGACGCTGATCCCGCGACAGATCGAAGCGGTACGGGATAATGGCAACCTTCACGGTGTGGCCTATTTCAGCTCGACGACCTTTGACAAGAACCCGTTTGGCTGGAACGATTCACTCCGGAACAACTACTACCGCGAGCGTGTGGATGTGCCGGACATGGCCTGGGTGCCGAAGAAGCCTGAGGGACTCTCGGGCGTAACCAAGCCCCTGGTACCGCCCGCTGTTATCCCCCAGCAACAGCCGGCAAAGACCGAACGAAAGGCAGGCAAGCTGCCGAAAAAATGAGTTTAGCCATCGGCATGGATAGAGAACCGGCGCATTCCCTGCGCCGGTTTTTTGTTGATTTTACTGGCTTTGCGGCCAGAATTCGGTCGATTTACGGACTTATTGATTTCTAGATTTTTGGATTGCGAAGCGAAAAATGAGGAAGGGATTTATTTTTACGGAGTGTACTGGATTCTTCTGCTCCTCCTGATGGCCTGCAATTCGAAGCCCTCCCAACAGGAAACTTCCCTGCAGGAGTTCCGTGACGTGGACAAAAGCCTGGAGGAAAATGCCCGGGACGTGCAGGAACGGGAGAGCCAGTATGACCCCGAGCCGGCCAGTGCCTTCCTGAAAGCATCCGTGCTGATCAACCGGATGAAATTGCTCGTACGCATGGCCGACTCCACGGGCATGCGCAAGGACATCGGTGACTCGCTGCTCATCAACACCTCCTATGGTGCCGATCTGTATGCCGCCATGCAGGAAGTCTATCGGCATTCTGCCGACGAAAAGCATCGGTTTGAACTTCGCTTCACCCAGAAGGAATGGCTCGATCGTTATTTCCACCAGGTACCCTCAGTGGCCATCAGCACGATCCTCTCTAAGATGAACCATGAAGTGGAAACCCTCGCCGCGGCAGCAAGGGTCCGATAAGTTGTTTTCCGATCCCCCTCCACCCAACTTCCCAATACCTGAATTCCATAATACCCCAATACCCAATACCCCAATCCCCTAATCCCTCCCCCTCCGCTTCCCTTCCAGATAATCCGCCTGCTCCTTCGAGCCCAGGCGGATGAAGAGCGGCAACCCGGTCAGCTTCTGGAGCTGGACCTCTTTTTTACAGAAGAATGCCGTGGGGGTTTTGTAGAAATTTAGCGGCAAGGGACGCATGTTGATAACCGCCTTCGCTGAGTCGGCTTTCGGCGCTAAACGCAACTGCGACAAGGCTTTCGGGGAATTTAACAGCACCGTGAAGAAGAAAAGGATCGCCATCCGGACCATGGATTGACATTTGCAGTAAATTTACGGCTTGATTTTTGTGAACCCGGCGGATTTTTTCGCCATAGACGAAACCGATCATGAGCCTGAGCCAAAGTTTACAGCAGAAATTACTCCAGAAACTCTCACCCCAACAGATCCAGCTGATGAAGCTGCTTCAGGTGCCTACGGCTATTCTGGATGAGCGCATCAAGGAAGAACTGGAGGAGAACCCGGCTCTGGAGCTCACCGACGAAGACCACGACGATTCCTACGAAGAACAGAAAGACGAATTCACTTCGGAAGAAAGCGGCGATGAGTATGAGGAAAATGAACTGAGCTCCGAAGACCAATACGAAAACATCGATATTTCCGACTACGTTCAGGAAGGTGATGACGACATCGCCGATTATAAATTACGCGACGAGAACTACGGGGAGCAGGAAGAAAAAACCACCATGCCTTACAAGG
>CBHWDR010000176.1:0-6710 GCA_966112575.1 uncultured Chitinophagales bacterium | reverse complement strand
GGTAACACTGAAGCAGGGCAAAGCTAAGGAAGAATTTTTTTGCCTGCTGTAACCTTTTTCTCCCCGCCTCGTTCTACTTCCAAACAAGCATTCATGAAACTTCTATTCACCTTCCTGTTTTCCATAGCGGCCCTGGCCGGTTTTTCCCAAAAAACGATCAGTGATCCCAACGTCGAATCCCGCCCTGTGGCTGCCTTCCATGCGATCCAGGTCTCGAGCTCCTTTGACGTGATCCTGACCCAGGGTCCGCAGGCATCGGTAGCCGTCAGCGCCTCTGACCGGGAAGACGTAGCGCATATCCGGACCACGGTGGAAAATGGCGTGTTGAAGATCGGCTTCGAAAGCGACAAGAAAATCTGGCCCAGGAACCGAAAGCTGCGGGCGTATATCTCTGCCAGCAGCCTCGATGCGATCGACCTGGGTGGCGCATCCGAACTGAAAGTTGAAGGGGTGCTGAACCTGGCTACCCTCTCGCTGCAATGCACGGGTGCGAGCCAGTTCTCGGGCAAGGTACAGGTGACGGGCGACCTGGATCTCCAGCTCTCCGGAGCCTCGGATGCCAGCCTCAACGGATCGGCCAGGGCTACGAAAGTGCGGGCCGCCGGCGCCTCCCGGCTGAAGGCCTGGGAGTTCACCACGGCAGACTGCAACGTGAAGGCTTCGGGGGCCAGCAAGGTGCAGATCAGTGTAGACCATGAACTGAGCGCGGACCTGAGTGGCGCTTCCAGCGTAAGCTATGGAGGAAAGGCCGTCATCCGCGACATAAAAACGAGCGGCGCGAGTAGCATCTCCCGCAAGTCATAAACAGCAAACGCTACACAAGGAAAGGGCCCGTATTCTTACGGGCCCTATTTTGTTTTTTCTTGATTAGTTTAGTGTATCGTGAGCCTGGCAGCAGAACGATCAGATTAATTCAAGGAAATCGTAGCATGGATCGACGGCCCTCATTTGCGCAACGCGTAACGGTTATTTACCTGCTGTTCGGGATCATCTGGATCCTTACCAGTGACCGGTTGGTTTACCTGATCAGCCGCGGCGACCCGGAACTGCTCAACCGGTTACAGGGCATGAAGGGTGCCAGCTTTGTGGTTCTTTCGGCCCTCCTGCTTTACTTTCTCATTCAGCGCCTCGATCGTTCCCGCACACAATTGATGCGGCAGAACGAAGAAGCGCTTGCGCGTTTTTCCGCGCTCTGTATGGTGAGCAAGGAAGGCGTGATCGATTACCGCATCAACGACGACCTGGCATTCATCAACGAACAGATGCAGCTCTTCCTGGGTGTGCAGCAAGAACAGGTGACGAACTTTCTCTCCCTGCAAAGCGCCCGCATCCATCCCGACGACCGGCCGCGCGTTTTGCGCCAGTTCCATGACCTGATGAAGAGTACCGGCAACGACTGGAGATCTTCGTACCGTTACCAGCTGGCCGATGGCAGCTGGGCGGACTTCATGTGCCGCGGTTACCTCATCCGCGATGATCAGACCGGCAGTCCGCTTAACCTCATTTATTCGATCCTGGATGTCACCGAGATCAATCGGCTTCGGGCGCAGCAGCTGGAACAGGAGTTAAAACTGAAACGGCTGCTCAGCCAGTCGGTGGTACAGGCCCAGGAGAACGAGAAGAATCGCTGGGCTGAGGAGCTGCATGACAACGTGGGCCAGATCCTGACGGTGAGCAAGCTGCTGCTCGAACAGATCAAAAGGGATACGAACCACCCGATGGCCGCAAAAGGCGAAGCGCTGGTGCTCTCCGCGCTGCAGGAGATCCGGGCCCTGTCGGCAAGCCTGAAGCCGCCCAGCTTCACCACCCGAACGCTTGGCTCCGCCATCGAGGAGCTGGCGGAAGATATCAACCGCGTACGGCCCCACCAGTTTCGGGTCCGCCTGGACCTGGATGAGTCGACGATGGGCGAGGAGGAGAAGCTGCTGATCTACCGGGTGGTGCAGGAACAGCTGAATAATATCGTCAAATATGCGGACGCTTCCATCGTTGACGTGCAGATTTCCGAAGCCGGCAACCAGGTGAAGATCGAGGTAAGGGACAATGGGCGCGGGTTCGACGAAACCACCATGGGCAAGGGGATCGGTCTTCGGAATATGTCGAGCCGCCTCGGGCTCTTCGACGGCCAGTGCAAACTCGAAAGCGAACCGGGACAGGGCTGCGTACTCCTGGCCAGCTTCCTCCGTAAAGGGTAACTAGTACTGCCGAATATCTATATAGGATTTATTAAATCTTCCGGATCGACGTGATCCTTCCCAGCTCGATGATCTCGCCGCTCGGGTCATCGCCCACGTAAACGAGGCAGGCGGGCAGCGTGTCTTCGACGCCGGTCTTCGGATTGCGGAAGCGCTGCGGGGCAAGAGCCCGGCCCTGTTGTAATTCCACCGTCTTTGAAGTTCCGTTTTCGAAGAGCACCGAGATCCGGTCGCCGCTTGCAAGGCGGAGGGCATTAAATTCTTCTTCGGTCATGGTTTTTGCTTTCGGTCATTGGTGTCAAAAATAAACCTGCCAGACTGTTTTCGTGTTATCAACGTTTTAGAAAGATCCCCTGGAACGACCTCCACGGCTATGAGAATGAGTTCCTGTTCAAGGCCGTAGCAAATTCAAGGTATTAAAAGTGGCTTAGCGCGGGGATGGGATCACTTACATCACGCTCGACGAGGTGATTCAAGAATTCATGCGACGGTCAAGGGCCTGCTCCGACTTTTCGATGGCTTCCCGCTCAGCTTTGGGCAGCTGCTCCCGACGCTTCAGCTCCTGCTCTCTGCCCCAGGCGAAGAACTCTGGCTCCTTTCCATCGATAGGAGAGCCGTCTTGCTTTGCGTAGGGGTTTTTATTTGGAGGAGCGTCAGCCATATATTGCAAAGTTGCCATTTATTTCGAATGCTGGCTATTGTCAACGTATAGCCAGATCCCGGCCTCCAGACCGTACTTGATGAACTCCTTCTTGCCGGTGGGTGCGTTGATATAGAGCACGTAGCACAACTGGTCATCTTTCTTCTTCAGGTACCGGGGATATAGTCCCTCGCCACTTCGGCTAGCCGGTACTCTTCGAATTCTTCGTCACGGTAGATCATGACTCACGTTTTTAATTCTTTCCAGTGTTGGTTTCATGAAGGCGTCAAGCTCCAAGACAAGCGATTTTATACTAACAGTGAGTTTCTCTTCCCAATCAATAGCCTCATGGTCATACTGCTGGATCAGCTTGTCTGCTTTGTTTACCTCAGCCTCGTTTTCAGCTATCAGAATTTCGTGGCGAATGAAATTTAGTCGAACAACTCCCATGGTCTGAATTCTTTTGGCGGTCGTTAGTTTGGAATTGAGTCGCATGAATGATTGATTGTATTCCTTATCGTGGTAGCAGTACAAAGCCATCAAGGATGAATCGCGCTTATATGCGGAAAAGACTCTTTCGGTATTGGACAGGTGATCGCTAATTGGCTTTTCGGTTTCCGCCATTATCTGAGTAATTGTTGTGACAAGCTCACTCATAAGAAGAGTGATCGATTCATAGCATTTGATTATTGAGTTTCTCTGAGCTTCTCTAAACGATGCTCGCTCTTGACTTTCAAGCTGCACAGAGGCAATGACCCGTTGTACGATCTCTGTGACCTCACCTTCATGAATCTTCTTCAAGCCATATTTTACATTCTCTGTAATCTTGGTTCTTCGATATACCAACCAAAGGCCCAATAATGTGAGCAAGCCGTTTGTTAACAAGCCAGCACCGATCGTTTCCCAGAAGTTCATCCATCAAAATAGCCAAATTGGTAAACATCCCGTGGTTTAGCCGGTTGGATTTTACTACCCTTTTAAGAGCCGCTAGTTTCACATTAACAAAAGCTCTTTACTCACTATGGTCTCGACAAATTCAAGCTGCGACTCAAGGCCCTCTTCCAGACTTTAGGCGCACCCAACCTCTCCAATGTCAGGATCGACGCACGCGCGGCTAAACTGGACAAAAGGAACCCTAGATGGTTGTGGGTACCGGCCGGGGTGTCACGGCGGGTAAATTTCATCTTGTTGACGTCCGTACTGTGCCGGAAAAAGCGGTTGGCGCTCTCTGGACAAGCGTTCCATCCTGTGTTGCGAAGAGTTGGATCGGACCTCTGTCCGCCAATCGGCGGAGATGAACCCGAAAGCCATAAGAAAGCCACCTTTAGGGTGACCTCTGTGAGTTGCTACCGAGGATCGAACCTCCGTCCGCCAGCTGGCGGATATGAGCCCGATGAGCATAAAAAAAGGCCACCTTTTTAAGGGTGACCTTTCTGTGTTGCGAAGGGAGGGATCGAACCTCCGACCTTCGGGTTATGAGCCCGACGAGCTACCGCTGCTCTACTTCGCGATATACCATTTTCGCTGCTGAGACCGATCCGCCGGCTGGCGGACTGCTCTACTTCGCGATGTGCCGTTTCGCAGTTGAGACCGATCCGTCGGTTGACGGACTGCTCTACTTCGCGATATATCTTGATCGCTCTAAGCGATAAACATTCAAATTGTTAGAAAGAACTGCCGGTATCGTTGACCGGAGTGCAAATATACGGCGGCCCCTCTTTCCTGCCAAAGATTTTTTAGAAGTATTTTTGCCCGAAGTATAAAAGCCTGTGAAGTCTGGATTCGTTAACATATTCGGCAAGCCCAACGCCGGCAAGAGCACCTTGCTGAATGCACTGATGGGGGAGAAGCTCGCGATCGTATCACCCAAGGTGCAAACCACGCGGCACCGGATCAAGGGGATCCTGTCGACCGATGCGTACCAGATCATTTTTTCCGACACGCCGGGGATCATCGATCCGAAGTACAAGCTTCACGAGAAGATGATGATGGCCGTGAAGGGAGCGCTGGAAGATGCCGACCTCGCCTTGCTGATGGTGGACATCGGCGATAACTGGGAGGAGGCGGACGCAGTTTTTTCGGCCTTGCGGCTAAAAGTGCCCACGCTTGTCATTATCAACAAAGCAGACCGGGCGAAAAAGGATCGGCAGGAAGAGGCCAGGGCTTTTTTCTCCGGCAAAAAATACGGCAGCCAGGTCGAACTCATCTCCGCCCTGAATCCTTCCGACGTGCAGCGCCTGCTTGCCCGGGTGATCGGCCTCTTACCGGAGGGCGAAGCCTTTTTTGCCACAGATGAGATCTCCGACCTCCCCACCAAGTTCTTCGTGGCCGAGATGATCCGGGAGAAGATCTACGCCCTCTTCGAGGATGAGATCCCTTACCACACCACGGTGATCGTTTCCGAATTCAAGCAGAAGTCGACCCTGATCAAGATCCGCGCCGACATCATCGTGCAGCGGGAGTCGCAGAAAGCCATTATCATTGGTGAAGGCGGCAAGATGATCAAGGCGATCGGCTCCGCGGCCCGCAAGGAGATCGAGCATTTTCTCGACCAGAAGGTCTTCCTGGAGCTGTTTGTCAAGGTTCGGCCTAAGTGGCGCGAGAACGATATCTTCCTCAAGGAGTACGGCTACTAGTACCGGCCCCGGCCCTCTTTCTGCGCCTATCCCCGCTCGTTTGCTTACCTTTGCGGATTACTAAACACGCAAGAGAGACGTTATGGCCGGTTTTACCCTCGCTATTGTAGGACGACCCAATGTGGGAAAGAGTACCCTGTTCAACCGACTGCTGGAGCAGCGTAAAGCCATCGTGGAAGACACGCCGGGCGTAACGCGCGACCGGCAGTATGGCGTTTGTGAATGGAACGGGAAGAGTTTTTATGTGATCGACACGGGTGGTTTCGTTCCGGATAGCGAAGATGTATTCGAGCGCGAGATCGGCAAGCAGGTCCAGATCGCGGTGGACGAGGCCAGCGCCATTCTCTTCGTCGTGGATGCGGCGACCGGTTCTACGGATCTCGATGACGCCATGGCCAACATCCTCCGCCGGTCTACCAAGCCCGTGTTCCTGGTGGTGAACAAGGTGGACAATAATGACCGGCTGCTCGAGGGCGCCGAGTTCTATTCCCTGGGCTTCGAGAACAATCATTTCATCTCTTCGATCAGTGGCAGCGGTACCGGCGAGTTGCTGGATGACGTTACGGCCCTGATCACCGATGAGATGGAGCCTGAAGACGAGTCGGGCATTCCCAAATTCGCCATCATCGGACAGCCCAACGTGGGTAAGTCCAGCCTCCTCAATGCCCTGGTCGGCGAGGAGCGCACCATCGTTAGCGATATCGCCGGCACCACGCGCGACACCATTCATACCCGGTACAAGCTGTTTCAAAAGGATTTCATCCTCATCGATACGGCCGGTATCCGCCGGAAGTCGAAAGTGCACGAAGACCTGGAGTTCTACTCGGTGATCCGCGCCATCAAGGCCGTGGACGAAGCGGATGTATGCCTGCTGCTGCTGGATGCCGAGAAAGGCATCACCTCGCAGGACCTCAGTATCTACAGCCTCGCCGCCCGCAAGGGCAAGGGCATCGTGGTGCTGGTGAACAAGTGGGACTTGATGGAGAAGAGCACGAACACGGCCCGCGACTACGAGAAGGTGCTGAAGCAACGCCTCGCGCCCTTCAATGATGTACCGGTACTCTTTATTTCGGTCAAGGACAAGACGCGCATTTTCAAGGCCATCGAGATGGGTCTGCACGTATATGAGAACAAGAAGCGCCGGGTAACGACCTCGCAGCTTAACGAAGTGATCCTCAAGGCCATCGAAGCTTATCATCCTCCCGTGGTGCGCGGTCATCCGATCAGTATCAAGTACAT
>CBHWDR010000175.1:0-6778 GCA_966112575.1 uncultured Chitinophagales bacterium | reverse complement strand
GCCAAACACGGAGAGGTTGGCACCTTTCACCACTTTCAGGCTACGTACCCAGTTGGCAGGGAACTGGAAGCCGAGCGAGATGTCGCGGACTTTCCAGAAAGCTGCGGAGGTCGTGAAATAATCACCATTGTAGAGAACGCCACGGGAGAAGCCGTAGTCACCCCAGCCCTGGTAGATCGCGATGTAGTCCTGAACGGGGATGGCCGTGTTAGCTACATACTTGGTACCGTCGAAATAGGTGGAGTTCGGCCATACGAACTGCTCGCGATGGTAGATGTTGGTGGCCTGCGTAGAACCGGTGAAGGCCATCTGCTGACCCAGGTCATGGTAAACCGAAGCTCCGGCGCGGTATTCCGCGTTAGCAGCCAGGGTGAACATTTTGTAGGTAGCACGGAAACCTACACCGAGCTGATGCTTCGGCGTGGTCATGCCCTGCGACTTCAGACCATTGCCAAGGATGGGCCAGCCGTCGTTGGCATCAACGATGGTACGACCGGTAGCCGAGTCAATAGCATAATAAGTGGTCTTCAGCAGCGGGAAGGGTTTGCCGATCTCAGCAAATACGAAAGACTCGGAACCAGCGGAAGCGAGCTGAACAGAGGTCAGGCCACCGAAGAGTTCTTTTACTTCGTTTGTGCTGTAGGTATAGTTACCGTTCAGGTCAACGGTCCAGTCCTTGTTGCGGAAGATGGTAGCACGGGCTTCCACTTCAGCACCCCAGTTGCGTACGCGGGCAGCGTTCAGCAGCTTGGAGGTATAGCCGGTAGCAGAAGAAACGGCTACGTTCAGCACCTGGTTGTTGGCATCCTGGGTGAAGAAGGTGGCATCGAGGTTGATGCGGTTCTTCCACCACTGCGATTCGAAACCTACTTCCGTGGTCTTCACGAACTCAGGCTTCAGTCCCGGATCGGGGAAGGTGTTGTCAACCGTTGCACCTACTACAGAACCGTAGGGGAAACCACCACCGGTAGAGAAGGTAGCATCGAGGGCATAGGCACCGAGGTTATCGTTACCGTTGCGGTTCCAGCCGGCGCGGAGCTTGAAGAAGTTCAGCACGTTGGCATTGCTCTTCAGGGAAGGCACCATGTCCGTGATCACGAACGAGGCATCTACACCATAATAAGGATAGCTGTAGAGGTTGGTTTGACGACCTTCTTTGAAGAATACCGAAGACTGGTCGTAGCGGAAGGTACCATGCAGGAACAGGAAGTCCTTGAATCCGAAGGTGGCATCTGCGAAGTTGCCCACTTTGCGGGTCTCGGAGTTCGATTCGCCACCGGTCAGTTCACCAGCGCGGTTGCCCACGTTGAACAGGCCGGGGATGATCACGGAGGTAGAACCTACGGAGATCGACTTGGAACGGCGCACCTGGATGTTGTTACCTACGAGGAAACGGGTCGAGAAATCACCGAAGTCCTTGCTGAAGGTCAGGGTGAAGTCCGAGTTGATGCGGGTACCGTTGGAGAAACCATCACCTACACCACCAACGATCGGGGAGTTGATCGCACGATAGATGTAGCTGTAGTCGTTCAGGGCAGGATCCTGCGTTGTCGGCTTGCTGGCCAGTTGACCTTTGGCATACGGGCTGTAGTCGAAACGGTTGGTCCAGCTCTTCGAGTAATCATTGGTGATCGCTGCACCCAGGCGGTAGTTGGCTTCGAGCCAGCTGGTTGCCTTGAAGTTCAGGTTGATGTTACCGTTGAAATAGTTCTGGCGCTGGTCGGAACGGTTGTTGTCCAGTTCGAACCAGGGGTTGTTGTAGTAGTCGTTGAAGTAGCCGTTCGGGTTCGCGAACTTGTTGTTTCTCCAGTCTTTCAGCTGGTCGATGGGAACCCATCCCGGCGTGTTGAGCGCGAAGAAATAGAAGTCCGAAGTCGTACGCTGGGCGCGGTCGATAGTATAGGTACCGTCGAACGAAGCCTTGAACTTACCATAAGTGCGGCTGGCGTTGAAACGGAGGGCGTCGCGACGATATTCGTCTTTCGGAACGATACCCTTGGTGTTCACGTCCTGGAACGAGAGATAATAAGAGGAGTTGGCATCACCACCGGAAACCGAAAGGTCGTTCTGCATGGTGTAGCCGGTGTTCCATACTTTGGAACGGATGCCGGGGATGTACTGGTAAGGGATCTCGAGATAAGAACCGTCTTCCACCTTACGGCCTACGGCACGGATCTGACCATTGTAGCGGTCGCCGTACTGCTGGTTCTCGTAAGGACGATAGTTCTCTTCTTTCGTGAAGCCATAACCCGAACCCGAACCGTACTCGGTCTGGAACTTGGGGAGGTAGGCCACGTCTTCGAAGTTCGATGTGTGCGTGTACGCTACGTTCGGCTTGCCGTTACCCTTTTTCGTGGTGATCACGAGGGCACCGTTTACACCGTCGGAACCGTAGATAGTAGCCGCCTGGCCACCTTTCAGTACAGTTACGCTTTCAATATCATTGGGGTTCAGGTAGTTGATCGTGTTCTGGGGAACCGGCACACCGTCGAGAACGATGAGGGCCTGGTTGTTACCCGTGATCGAGCGGTTACCGCGGAGAACGATACGGGGAGAAGCGTTCACCGAAGAGCTCGTATTGTAGACGGTCAGACCGGCAACTTTACCCGAGAGGGCCTGGCCGATCGTGGGCGACTTACCTACGGTGATCTGATCGTTTTTCAGCGTGGTGTTGGCGAAGCCGATCTCTTTCGGACGACGCTTGATGTTGAGGGCCGTGGTCACTACCACTTCCGGGATCTCATCCTGCTTGTTGGCAAGCACGAACACCTGGTTGCCGGCTCCGGCAGAAGGCGTTACCGTTTTGGTCTGGAAACCAACAGCCGAAATAACCAGCTGTCCGTCGTTTCCCATCTTGATCGTGAAAAAGCCGCTTCCGTCCGCCTTAACAGCGTTCTTGGTGTTGGCCTCGGCAATGGTCGCAAATGGAACGCCATCACCTTTCTCATCCCTGACCTGACCGGAGATCGTCCGGCTTTGGCCAAATGCGAATGCGCATAGCAGCATCAGCACTGAAAGCAGTGTCGCAATTTTTCTCATGTGAATGTTCAGTTTTAGATTAAATACTCGGGTCGTCCTATCGAATCTACCGTTGGTAAACCCATCCTTGAGAGACAGGCCCTTCAGCAAATTTGCTGCGTAAGTTAAAAGATTTTTTAACAAACGGTTAAAAATGTTGAAAGATTTCTTTTGAGGATGACTGGAAAAATGAGTGATTATGAACCGCTTACCCGCATGAGTTGCCGCTCGTCCACCCACCTGAATTCACAACCGGTGCGGCTATATGTTAAAGCGGCCCCTCCAACTGAACCGATTTGTTAATTGCGTTTGGCCACCTGTTTCAGAACTGCCAGACCAGGTAAAGGCCCCACTCCTGGCTGACGTTCCCATTGCCTCCGGGATGGGCCAGGCTCCCCTCCTCCCTGCCAAACAGCAGCAGCCACCGTAGTTCTGCCCGCACCGCCGGCCAAACCGGGTAGCGTGCCAGCAGGTAGAGCGCCGAATTGCGGCCCGAGGCGGCCGGAAGGGCAAAGCTCATGGGCAGGCTGGGCACATAGGCATAGATCCTGTTCTCATAGCTGTCCATATCCACCCATTGCCAGCGCAGGGTCAGCCGCAGCCGCTGCAGCATCCGCGTATGATCGAGGTAAAACAGCATCCCGGTTCCCTCGCTGGCTCCACTCCGGAAGCGGTTCCATTCCAAGCGGGCGCTGATGTCGGCCGAAGGGCCAAGTACCTGGTCGAGATGAAAGCGCAGGGAAAGCAGGCGGGCCGGCACAACCGGGTTGATAGGAGCCGTTTGCTCCGCCGCAGCCTTTTCCGTGAAACGCAGGCGGGCATAGATCAGCCGCTTTTTGTCGGGACGAAAATTGGCCTGTGCCCAGAAAGAAGCGCCGGAAGCGGCAGCGGGCACCCGGTAGCGGATAAAGGGCGACTGGTAAAGGTCCGCCGCCAGGGTGAGCTGCCAGGCCGGATGGGGACGCAGGTCGATACCCAGGTAAACACCGCTTTCGTTCTGCGGCTCGCCATAGCGCGAGAAGCTTTGGGCAAAAAGCGGAGCATAGGCCGGCGGGAAGCGTCGGTAGGCCAGTGAGAGATCCGCCTTCTGGTGCAGGGCGGCAAGCAGGCCCACCAGGAAGGACCGGGCCTCCCGGCTGCCGGCCAGCTCCCCGAACAGGTGCAGGTTCCGCCAGGTGCCGCTTCCGTCGATGCTGGCAAGCGCCAGGTGACGGCCCCGGAATGCATACCTATTATAGGGCTCAGCATCCGGGTCGAGGCGGCGGCTGAGTCCATAACTGATGGTGTTGAGACCCAGGCGGAATGGCCCTCCTTGCCGCTCGAGGCGGAAGCCGGCCGTACGCAGGAGCAGCACGCGGCGGTCGGCCAGCTCGGCGACCGTGCGGTGGTAGCCGCTGGTCTGCAGGCTGGAGGCCGAGCCATCGACGCGAAGGTTGGCGTCCAGTTTCCGTTGCCCGGCAAATACGGTGAGCCGCCAGCTGCCCTTTTGCAGGGTGGCCCCTACTCCTCGCTGGAAGCCGCTTGCCGAAGCCGACCGGTAGGGCGAGATGGCCGGCGCTGCCCGCTCGGTTAGAAGCGGATTGGCACCCGGCCCCAGCGAAGCGCCGTCCCAGTGCACCAACCCCTGCCCCAGCCGTAGCCGGAAATCACCCAGGGCTAGGGTTTCGAAGGGACCGACCTGCCGGAGGAAAACATGCGCCGAGTACTGGTCGAAGCCCTGCTTCTGGCTTCCGCGGAAGAACTCCTCGCCCCCGTCCTTGTCGGCCGTGATGCCGGCCGACAGCAGGTTCTTGTATTGGTAGCGGTACCGCAGCTGGAGCGCCCAGGGCGTACCCAGATGCGCGGGATCCCGCTTTGCCGTGTTGCCACTGAAAAGAAGCGCGAGGTGCTGCGTCCCGTGGAGGCGGTCTTTCAGCTGTTCAGCCAGGCTGCGGGGATCACCCGTGTAGACATAGGGCAGGATTTGCCGGATGGTGGCCGGGTCCCAGCCTGGAATGGCCTGCAGCTCCAGCGGATGCAGAAAGCTGCCGAGCAGGTGGCGGTAGCGGAGAAACTGTTCCACCTGAACGGCGTGGAGGAAGGGAAAGGCCCGCAGGTCGTCGGCAGTAGCCCGGTTGAGGTCCAGCGGCTGCCGCAGGAAGGGGCGCAGGTCTTCGGCCCACTCTTCCGCCGCGCCTTCGCGTCCTTCTTCGGCCTGCCATTCAGCGCCCTGCCGTGTTGCGGGCGGCAGCTCCTGTGCCTGCAGACGCAAGCCGAACAGGAGGATCAGGATCAGGCTTCTCATAGATCCTGTTTTTGGTAGCCAAGGAGCAGGGCGGGGCTGGCACCCAGGTGGGCATGCCAGGAGAGGTCGGCCGCCACCTGCCAGGCGCCCCAGCGAAAACGGGCGCCGGCCAACAATCCATAGCTAGCCGGTGCCACACCCAGCCGGATGGCGATGGCAGAATGGGGTCGGTACTGGACCAGCAGCTGGAGGTCGGCCGGAAGGGCATCCTTTTTCTGAATCGAGATGCCGGTAAATATCTGGGGAGCGGGTTCCCATCCGATGCCGGCGGTCAGCATCCTGGGAAGGCGTTCTTTTGACCTGCCCCATTCGAGGGGCAGGGGATTCAGGAGGTCGCAGCTGAAGGTGAGTTGGGGACCGGCCTGCAGGAGGCAACCCAATTGCCCGGTTAGGGTAGACGCGGAGCCGTAGGCGCCGGCTTTCCATTGGAAGTAATGCAGGCGGAGGCCGGCGGATACCGCACCCATCTGGCGGGCATAACCGATACGGAAGGCCCGTTGCTGCAACACGTTGGTACCACTAATGCCGGCACCGGCCGAAAACCTTCCCGCACCCGCCGGGATCAGGGCCGCGAGCTCGTAATGCGTGAGGGAGGCAAGCCCGTAATAACGCAGGCCGGACAGGGCGATCGCCGGCTTCGGGAAGGCGGCAGGCGCGGCGGCGCCACCAAAGAGGGCATTCAGCTCCGGCTGAACGGAGCTGCCCATTACAGAGGAAAAAGGGACCCGACCGGGGTCCTGGGCCTGCAGCAAGGCAGGCAGGCAACAGCACAGGATCATTCGCCACATATTCTTTTTGCAGCAAGCTCGCCAGCTTTGTTATTTTATCCCGGGGAAAAATCCCGTTTGAATCCGGGACTTTACCTTTGCGCCATGCAAATTTTAAATGGACGGGAGGCTTCGCAGGCGATCAAGGATTCTTTGAAGCTCGAAGTGGCCCAACTCGCCGCCCAGGGCAAGCCCGTTCCCCACCTGGTAGCCGTGCTGGTGGGCAACAACGGCGCCAGCGAAACCTATGTGGCCTCCAAGGTGAAAGCCTGCCAGGAGGTCGGATTCAAGTCCACCCTGATCCGCATGGAAGAAGAGATCTCCGCCTTCAAGCTCCTCGACCTCATCGCCGACCTTAACGGCGACCCCGACGTGGACGGGATCCTGGTGCAGCTGCCCCTGCCCGCCCATATCAATGCCGAAGAAGTGATCCACGCCATCGATCCGAACAAGGACGTGGATGGATTTCATCCCAATAACGTCGGCCGGCTGGTACTTGGCCATCCCACTTTTATTCCGGCCACGCCTTATGGCATCATGCTGTTGCTGGAACATTACAAGATCGAAACGAAGGGCAAGCATGCCGTAGTGGTCGGGCGCAGCAATATCGTTGGCCGGCCGATGAGCATCCTGCTGAGCGCGGCCGGTGAGCGGGGCAATGCCACCGTCACCATCTGCCATTCGCATACAAAAAACCTGAACGAAATCT
>CBHWDR010000174.1:0-6796 GCA_966112575.1 uncultured Chitinophagales bacterium | reverse complement strand
AAATAAGGGATTTTTGATTCGGGCCAAATCTTACCGCCTCGTTTCCGAAAATTTTTTCGTCTCCAGTCCCTGATCCTCAATCGATACGCTTCAGGAAGTAGAAGTTCATCGGGCCATTGGCCACAAATCCCAGCCGCTCGTAGACCGCGATGGCCCGGGTATTGTCGGCGCGGACGTGCAGGAAGGGCGTCTCGCCGGCGGCCCCGATGAGGGCCAGCTGCTGCTCGATCAGGCGGGTGGCATAACCCCGGCCCAGGAAGTCGGGGTGGGTGCAGACGGCACTTACCTCCGAATACCGGCCCACATGCATCCGCTGGCCGGTCATAGCGGCGAGCCGGCCGGCCTCCAGGAAGCCATAGTAGTGGCCGAAGTCGATGGTCCGGGTGTTGAAGGGGCCGGGCCTGGTGAGGCGGGCGAGGGCGATCATGGCGTGGATGTGCGAAGTGTCTAGTAGAACAGGCTGAGGTTGAGGTAGAGGTAGAGGCTGAGGCCGAGCAGCGCCTCTTCCATTGAACAGAAATTGTAATCCTTCCACATTGACTGACAGCTCCCAGCCGGGATGGTCGGGGAGTTCACCCCGCGTGGCGTAAAGAATCCGACGGCCCGGGGGCAGCAGGGCATGGAGGGTGCCGAAGCCATCCGGATGGTCTTCCGGAAAGCCTACGAAGGGGGAGACGGCCTCGTCGAACCAGGCCACGCCATCGCGCACCGTGCCCAGGTGAGCATCGCGGCCGGTGAGGGAGTGCCAGACGGGGTTGTCGAGCAGGGGATCCATGGGGGAAAGGTAGGGAAGGTTAATGGTTGACCGACGAGCGTTTGGGTATGGATGCCTTTGGCGACTTCTGCTTTTATTGGGCATCGTCATTGCGAGTGAAGCAAAACAAGAGAAAGAACACGGATTTAACGGATCTAATGGATTTACACAGATAACTTTTCTTTAGGTCGGAGCGGCCTTTGTTGTTCGAGCTGGCCTTTTGGGGCGGAACGGATGGAGAAGCTTCGCTTCGGGGATCAAGACGGATGGAGTGGACTGGCTGGCTTAACGCTTCGGAGGTCTTTTGAAGCACTTGCGTAAGAGTGCCGCAAAGGTTTTTGTTTTGGTTGTTTCTGCTGTAGTTTTCTGCAGGTGAGGGGCAGCCAATTCCTCTGCTCATCCCTCTATCGCTAAGGCCGCGAAGGTGGGCGCTGGCGCCCACGGAATACAAGCACCTCCAAGCTAGAGGCACACTTCTCCTTCGTTAAGCAGGATCCTCTATGCCCGCCTAGGCGGGCGTCTCTTTGCGTCCCTCCGCGCTCAGATGGATGAACAGAGGAAAAGGTCAACCTCCCTGAAAGCCACTTCTGCTTTAGGCGACCGGAACAAAAATCCTTTGCGGTTTTGCTTCGCTTCGCTCGCAAGGACGGCCCAAGAAGAAAGCAGGGTCGTTGGGTTAGGTCAGGAAGACTGTTCCAGACACCCACGAATTAAAACACAGGAAAAAAATCCGTGTCAATCCGTTCTATTCATTAAATCCGCGTTCTTTCTCTCCATACTCCTTTATTTCTCCTCGCAGATACTCCACCGGATCCCATTGCACTCGGAGAAACACCAGTTGCCGCTGATGAAGTAGGCAAACGTATTCGACGAGGAGCGGATGACCGAGCGGGCCACGTCGGCCTTCTCCAGCACATACTCTTCATTCACGGTTTTTGCCACCGACTCGCCGGCGCCGAAGATCACGGGCGACATCACAAAAAGATAGGCGCTGGTCTGGTGGGTGGTGACGCGCGTCTCGGCATAGCCGAAGCCCAGGACGGCAAACGAGTTCACCTCCTGCTTCAGCTCGTAACTCTTCTTCACGCGCAGCTTCCGGCTGTCGACAGGAAAGGTGCCCGGAATCGTACAATTATTCTTGAGCGCACCATAGATATTGTTACCGCCCGCGGCGGCGCCCCAGCTGCTGGTGCGGATGAAACAATTGCCATAGCTGCCGGCACCGCCGGCGATCAGCCCGGTCGATCCATTCATCTCCCCGGCTGCTATGGCGCAGACGTCCACGCATTTGTTTTCCGGCATTGGTTCCGCGGCAGGCGTGGGAGGCGGTGGTGCCGTGTTCTCCGTGATGCTGATCGAAAAATTGAGGTAGGGCTTGAAGCGGATCCGCTCGCTGACCGCCGCCGGGAATGCCGCCCGGATCTTCTCCTGGTACATCTTCTCATCCACCTTCATGCTGCTCCAGACTTCGGCAAAGAATTTTGCATACCGCTCCCGGATCTTCTGCGCCATCACAGATCGATCCGCCAACAACTTCAGCCCGCTCATCTTCTTCAGGTCCGCCTGGTAGGCTTTGAACTGGCCGGAGGGATCTTCCTTTAGGATCCGGTCGGATTGTTCTTTCAGGGGTTTCACGATCTCGGCCACCCGGTTGGCCATCTCCAGGGTAACGATCGATGGTTGCCCTTTCTGGGCGGATGCCGACCGGATCGAGCAGATCGATACCACGATCCAAACAAGGGCTTTGCCAAAAGCAGGTAGAAAACGGTTCATGAGTAGTGTATTAAGATGAAGAATGGAACGGGTGCGGAATGCGGCCTTCAAGGGGATGAACAAACCTATCACCCCGCAGGTCGGTTTCCCTTCCCGGAAAAAAGGGATTTTTTTGCAGCGCCTCTTTCGAATTATGTCGAAGAAGAGCAGAACGCGGACTGCATCCACCGAAGCCCTGCCTGCCGGCAGGCAGGTTTAGCGAAGGCGGGCTTTGTCCGCCATAGTCCGACAGGACGAAGGCGGGCCCCGTCCACCAAAGCTTTAGCGTCGGCGGGCTCCCATCTCCTGTCTCTCGTCTCCAGTCTTTTGTCTTCGTCCACCGAAGCTTCAGCGTAGGTGGACTCACTTCCCCACTTTCCCAAAAGCCGTATATCCCTCCGTGCCCACCGGCTGTAGCCAGAGCAGGCGGCCGCCTTTGAAGCAGGAGAAATAGGCCTGGTAGGTCTTCGGCCGGCCCTGGATGTCGGGGAAGGCGATCTGCCAGTTGCCCGACAGCCTCCAGGTGCCGGCCGATTTGGCGTGGTCGGTGCGGGAGCCGGCGCCTGATGCCGATTGGGTGGCCCAGATCTCCCACTGGTAGGTCCGGTTGGGGCCGAACGTGAAGTTCTCCCGGGCGCCGTAGTTCGTGGAGCCCGCATAAAAACCCGTGTACACACTGTAGTAGTCGGAGGAGCTGGTAAAGGAGTTGGTCCATAAGCCATTGAGGTCCTGTTCCCCTACGGCGAAGCGATTCCGGCCCGCACGGGCCGACAGCCGCTTCCAGTCGTCGAAGTTCTGGTCGGGACGGTCCACGCCGAATTGCTCCACGAAGGTCTGCTTATCGGGGGCGATGACCTCCATCCAGCCGCTTTTGCCCTGGCTGAACAAGGCCACCCAAACGTCCTTGCCGGTGGCCTTGTCGGTAAGCCAGCCCGCTGCGAAATAGCCGGGCTGCCAGTCGTTGCTGTAGGGCGGCGACTGGTACTCGCGCAGGTTGCTGTACCGGGGCGCTATCAGCAGGTTCCAGAAGGTCTGCACGCGTTCGGCATATTGTGCATAATACTTCTGGTCTTCGGCGCGTGGGTAGTGGAGCAGGACCCGGATCTTGCCCCGTGTGGCTTCCACCCAGTCTTCCTTGACGCTGCTCGTCCAGCCGTCTTCGAAGCTGGTGGTGCTGAACTGCCAGCCACCACCCGCGGTACCCGCCGCCGGCTTAACGGCTGGAGCAGGGCTGTCTTGTTTGGGAGGGGCGGAAGTGGTTGCGGCTGGGATCTGCAGGGAGGCGAGGAAGGCATCCATCGCCGGACCATAGGCCGTGGTGTTGCTCTGCAGGAGCAGGGAAAAACAACGCTGGCCGTTGCTGAAGGTATTCACCAGCATCGACACCGTGTCCTTCTTATTCCGGAACCGGCACAAGCCCGTATAGCTGGTCCAGCCATTGATGATCTGGGTATCGCGGCCCAGCGGTTCCGGCGCAACGCCATACATCTTCACCGCCAAAACATCCCATTCGCTGGAGAAATCATCTTCCGGCTTGCCTTTGCTGGCGGTACTTTTTACCAGTGATATCCGCGCCCAGGTGCCCTTGCTGTTGTTAACCACCTGGTAGTGGCGGATATTGCCTTGCTCGGCTTTCGTCCAGCCCTTCGGCGGCGTATAGGTGACCAGGTCGTAGGTCTGCGCCTGCGCCACTGCCCGCAGGTGGCAGACCAGTACAACCAGGAGCAACAGCAGGGGTAAGCGGCTTCGATACATCTTTTTCATTTTAATAGGATGCGCAGGGCAGCGCTTGGGTCTTTTCTCCCACTACAAACCTATCTTGCTTCACTGCTCGCATCCCTCCCGGAAAAGAGGGATATTTCTTCGCAGCGCGCAAGAGCAGGACCTCTTGCCTTTGTTCTTCGCGTGTGCGTTGGAGCCGGGAGCGGATTGACGAGCACCCGGTTCATGATCAGGACACTTGACCTTTTGGTTTGTCTCCTTTATCTTGCCGCCGCTTATGAGAATCTTCCTTACCCTCCTGCTCGCGGGACTGTCCCTGACGGCCCTGGGTCAGCAAAACTTCACGAACAAGCTGGATGAAAAAGGCGAAGGCGATCGCAAGATCCCGCTGTTCAAGCGATTGAAACAGTTCCGCCTGGATTATTATGAGGCCAGCAGCGAACCCCACTTCAGCCGCTACGAGAGCCGCCTCTACCTGCGGTTCATTCCCAACCATGATAAGGACTGGCCTTTTTTCCCGATGACACGCGGCGGCAAGGTGGCCAATTTTCTCTATGGCATTCATCTGCACGACCGGGCGTCGGGCAAGGACTACTACCTGAAGGACGGCAGCGCCATGCCCATGGATGGCGGCCAGCTCCTGTTCGATAATTTCGGCGGCGAGATCCGCTTCTGGCTTGGCTTCGAGCAGCTGCCCGAGTCGGTAACGAGCTTTGATGTGTACTTCAACAATACACTCTGGTTCTCCAAGGTCAAGATCGACCCCAAGGCTGATGTACCCAATTCGGGGCTGAAGGATGATTATTATTTCGGACGTATCGCCGTCTACAGCAGCACGGCCACACCGATAAGAGTATTCGCCAACGGACGGCTGGCCGGCACGCTGGCCTACTACTTCCCTTCCGGCCAATCGCCCAACAACTGCGGCGCCAACGGTACGATGACGATCGCGTTCTCCAAAGACCGGATCGACACACCCGTAGACATCTATGGCGAATCCTCGCAGGAGGTGAACGGTTATATTGCCACCTGGACGAAAACGATCGCGCCGAAGCAAAGCTTTTTCAACATCGTTTGCAATTGGGTGAAGTTCTGATCGTGTGCTGTCGTCTTGCTTCGCGGTATTCGAAGGGATGCGCAGGCAAGGACAACGAGCCTTTGGCTACAACAGGCTTCTTAATTCCTCCAGGGCCCGATCCAACTTTCCGGGAATGCTTCCTTGTTCTAGGTCGGCATAACGAATGATCGAGCTTTGAGTGAGCTCCACGGCCAGGCAATACTCGGGCAGAACCTGGTAGCGCCGGGCGTAATGATGATGGAGGAGGCGGTGGAGGAGGTCGCAATACAGTCCGGCTTCTTCCGGGCGATACCCACCATTTCTGGCGATGAACCAGATGCCACCGATACAGGCGCGACCGCCCTGTCGGAAGGTGTAAATATGGCTTGGACACACCTCCAAAGGAATGGTATCAATTTCAATCCTGGATTTGCCTGCCGAAGGCGCCAGCACCTCCAGGCTCGAAGCCGGCCGAAGGCGGTTTTGCTCGAGGGCCTGATAGTTTTGCAAAAGAGCGATATTTCCCGCGTACATATCCCGCACGATCGGATGGCCTGTAAGCTGAATTCGTTGCTGCAGGTCGGAGATGGCCTGGTCGATGATGCGCAGATCGTTTTGCACGAAGGACCGGCACACGGCATCCAGGCCGGTCGCCCAATAGTTGCCCCCGACGTGGTTGCGATGCGACCGGGGCGCAGACCGGATCCGGTCGATGAATGCCTGCCGCTCCTGTCCCTCCTTACCGATCCACTCCACCAACTGCGTAACGGTTAGCTTCTTCATATGATTACCCATTCTATTGGCCTTTGCTTCCGATGGAGTTTCTTGCTTAGTGGCCGTATGCAGTGGCGGCTTCATGCTGTATAACATTCGCGGCAACAGGTTTTACAGCCATTCACCAGTCGGCGATGCCGGGCGGCTTCCTCCAGGGCCAGCCGGCAGCTGGCGAAGCGGCCGAGGTAGGTCCGGGCCGCCGAAGGAGGCAGGTAATGACAGTCCTCCTCGTGCACTTCATGATCGCCCATCAGCTGCGCCTTGTTGTGGACATAATACTTCTTCATCGGAACGTTCTGAGCTCCGAAAGTATCTTGGCGACGAAGGGAAATTTTACGGGAACCCGTAGAGAGAAGGAACACGGATTAAATGAATAAAACGGATATTCACGAAT
The DNA here is from genome assembly GCA_966112575.1 of uncultured Chitinophagales bacterium. GTDB lineage: Bacteria > Bacteroidota > Bacteroidia > Chitinophagales > Chitinophagaceae > Flavisolibacter. The sequence continues at coordinate 343 of CBHWDR010000174.1, read as the reverse complement.
CTTCTATTGTGTCCCTACCATTGGATAAAACACTTTACAAGAATCAGATGCCAACCGACTTAGATATACTTTGTTCGGCTCCTTTTCATTCTATTCCGTAAGTCCCCTGTTCTTTCGCTGCTGTCCCCGCCAATGCCAGGGCGCGACAGGAGCGGGTTCACTCCATAAACCGGCCTGATTCTTCCTGGCTTGGTGCTCCAGCGCTTCCCATTCGGGATTATCGTCGTAGCGGTCGTAGTGCCAGGCCAGACCTTCCTTAAGTAATTGCGTGTTCACCAGTAGCGTATCGTTCACCCACACCAGGGCGAGGACGCGCTTATAGCGGTCGCGGCCCCGGTGCTCC
>CBHWDR010000173.1:0-6849 GCA_966112575.1 uncultured Chitinophagales bacterium | reverse complement strand
AGGATGGCCACACCACCGTTCTTCATTACGGTGCAGACATCGGCAAAGTCAACGTTGATCTGGCCGGTGGAGTTGATCACATCGGTGATACATTTTGCTGCCGTTGCGAGTACATTATCCGCACGTGAAAATGCTTCGCGCATTTTCAGGTTGCCGAATTGGTGACGGAGCTTATCGTTGGAGATCACCAGCAGGGTGTCGACGTACTGCTTCAGGTTTTTGATGCCTTCTTCGGCCTGCTGCTGGCGCTTCTTGCCTTCGTAGGAGAAAGGCGTAGTCACGATCCCCACGGTGAGGATGCCCAGGTCCTTGCAGATCTTGGAGATGATGGGTGCACCACCGGTACCCGTGCCACCACCCATGCCGGCGGTAACGAAAGCCATCTTGGTGTTCACTTCCAGGATGCGCTTGATCTCTTCGAGCGACTCTTCGGTTGCCTGGCGGCCGATCTCGGGATTGGCGCCGGCCCCGAGGCCCTGCGTGAGATGGGGCCCGAGCTGGATCTTGTTGGGCACAGCGCTCTGCGCGATGGCCTGTGCGTCGGTGTTGCAGATGATGAAGTTCACGCCTTCAATGTTCTGCGAATACATGTGATTGACCGCATTGGAGCCGCCGCCGCCGATGCCGATCACTTTTATGATGGATGATTTCTCCTTGGGGAGATCGAAGTGGATCATGTTTTTCAATTTGTTCCGCCGTGCCGCACACGGAGGAGATTAAGGTTTAGGTGGCAAGTGAGAAGGAGCAAGCAGATCCGATTTCATCGGAAGCAGTAAGCAGATAAAATAAACGATGAACCCTTTGTCTGCTTTCTCCTTCCCGACCTAAGTCGGGATCTGCTATCTGCCTACAAATGCTGGTCTTCTTCTTCCTTGAAGATCTCGATCAGGCTGGTCTTGAACTTACCCCAGAAGTTCGACATACCCCGGCGACGTTCGCCGGTAGCTACCGACTCGTGCACGTGGGCCTCTACTTCTACGGGCTCTTCGATCAGCTCTTTCTTCAGGCCTTCCGGAATATCGATCCGGCGCCAGGTTTGCTCGAAGGCCTTGCGCTTGTGCTCGTAGTCGTCGTAACCTTTCAGGATCAGTCCGAGGCAGGTCGCGTAGGTCGGCTTGGCCAGCTCTTCGATATGGCCGGGAGCGAGGTGCTCGTTGGGCAGACCGATGCGGGCATTCAGGCCGGTTACATATTCCGTCAGCTGGATCAGGTGCTTCAGCTGCGAGCCGCCACCCGTGAGGATGATGCCGCCATTGAGCATCTTCGAGTCGAGGCCTACCTGCTTGAGGTGATAGGTCACGAAGTCTAGGATCTCGCTCATACGGGCCTGGATGATATTGGCCAGGTTCTTCACCGAGATCTCCTTGGCAGGCATGCCGCGAAGTCCGGGGATGGTGATGTAGGCGTTGGCCTTGGCCTCGTTGGCGAGGGCCGAGCCGAACTGCACCTTCATCTGCTCTGCCTGGGTCTTCAGCACGCCCAGGCCGGTTTTGATATCGTTGGTGATGTTCTCACCGGCAAACGGGATGACAGCCGTATGCTTGAGGATGCCTTCGTAGAAAACGGCCAGGTCGGTGGTGCCACCGCCGATGTCTACGATCGCAACGCCGGCTTCGAGGTCTTCCTGGGCCATAACGGCTGCGGAAGAGGCCAGGGGCTGGAGTACGAGGTCCTTGGTGATCAGGCCCGACTTCTCCACCGAACGGTTGATGTTGCGGATGGCATTCTTGTCGCCGGTAATGATGTGGAAGTTGGCGCCCACCTTCACCCCGCCGTAACCGATGGGGTCGGGGATGTTCTGGAAATTATCCACCGTGTACTCCTGCGGGATGACATCGATGATCTGGTCGCCGGCAGGAATATAGGTCTTGTACTGGTCGGCGATCAGCTGATCGATCTCACGCTGGGAGATCTCGTTCTCGGTGTCGTGCCGCACGATGTCGCCACGGGTCTGCAGGCTCTTGATGTGATGGCCGGCAATACCTACGTAAACTTCAGATACCTCGAGGTTCGGGTTCGAGGCATAGCAGCTTTCGAGGGCGGTGCGGATCGCCTTGATCGTCTCGTCGATGTTCAGCACCTGTCCGTGCTTCACACCATTCGAGTTGGCCCGACCAAAGCCCAGGATCTCCAGCTTGCCGAACTCGTTCTTGCGTCCGGCAATGACGGCGATCTTGGTGGTTCCAATGTCAAGCCCCACAATGATTGGTTGCTCGTTGTTCATGTTTATTGTTGTTTTTTAGTTGTTATCATCACAGATTACGCAGATCCACGGGATTTCACAGATGAGGTCTGTCTCACGTCTCACATCTCACGTCTCACATCTATTCAATACTCATTCGCCCTTGGCATCACTGCCCTGGGCTGGCCATGCCGGGGAGCCGGCTTCGGCGGATTGGTTCTTGTTCTCGTGTTGTTGGTTCGCACAGGATTTGGACGGGTTACGGCGGCAGCAGGACGCTGCGCTGGTTTTGCAGGGGATTGGACTGGATTATGGCTGGCCGGTGGCGGCGTAGTAGTGACCGTTGGAGGTACCGGCTGAGGCTGTACCGGCTGCGTAACGGGTGCATTTTCAAGCGAAGGGCCCCGCTCCTCGCCTTCCTGGATATCCACTGCCGGGCGATGCACGGGCTGTGGCAGCTGGTCTTCGGCCGGCTCCATTTCCGACTCGCCTGCCTGCAGGCTGGTACGGGTGATCAGGTCTTCAATATTTTTCTGCAGCTGCAGGGAATCCACCGCCGACACCGGACCGCGGCGAATGGCTACGACCTGGCCGCCGAAGCGGGCATCGAGCGTAGCATACCGGGTGAAGCCTACCTTGCTCAGCACCTGCCGGTAGAACACATACACATTCTGCAGCTGCTCTTCTACCTTTTCGCCATCGCCGAGGCGGATCACATGATCGCCCACCACGGGGATCAACTCGAATTGCCCGTCGGATGTAATATCGATCTGTCCAACCTGGGCATTCCAGAACTCGCTGGCGTAAACTGCCCCGGCCACGCGCGTGATGCCGGCCATGAGCAGGCTGTCCTTCACGCGCTGCTTCACGGCGTCGGGATAGTTGGTCACTACCGGAACACGCACGCTCACTTTTTCGAGCATCGGCATGCGATGGCCCGAGGAGTCGATATAAAAGGAATGTCCCGCAACCGTGAACACGCGTGCGATGGGATCGCGTTCGTCGACATTCACGTGCAGTACATTCTCTCGGTCGAAATAAAGTTGCGCGCCGCGAATCCAGGGATTGGTCTGCAGGCTGCGCTCGAGTCGCTTGAGGTCGAACTCCGAGATGGGCCGATCCACCAGCTTGCCACCTGTGGAATACTCCAGCAGCTTGAGCACGTCTCCCTTCTCGATATAGAATTTCTCACCCGCACCGCGGATGCCGACCAGCACGTCGGAGCATAGGTGGTCCGACTGCTTGCGGTTGGCTGCAACAAGCAGGATCACCAGGCCGATCATTACGACCGCCCAGCCACCCAGGATCAGCATTTTCCGTATGATGCGTTTGTTTTTCACGCTTTTTCTAAAATTTCTTTAACCGGCTGCACCAGCGCATCGATATCGCCGGCCCCGGCGATCACGATCACTTCGCCAAATTCTTTATCGATCACGGCAGCATGCTCCTTCATCCAATGAAGCAGGCCTTCTTTATCCAACATCAGGGTCTCGCGACTTACCTTCCTTCCGATCAGCTCACTCGTCACCCCTTCCATCGGCAGCTCACGCGCCGGGTAAATAGGCAACAGGATCACACGGTCGGCCAACGAAAGCGATTCGGAGAAGCCGGGCGCGAAATCCCGCGTACGTGAAAACAAATGGGGTTGGAAGACCACCGTCACAATGCGCTGGGGGAACAGGCTGCGAACGGAGGACAGCAAAGCTCTGAGTTCTTCGGGATGATGCGCGTAATCATCGATGAGTACCGGCGGAACATAGGCGCCCTCGCTGATCTTTTTCGGTGGAAGCACATATTCGAAGCGGCGGTGCACGCCCTTGAAATCGGCCAGGGCTGCGCGGATCTTCTCTCCGCCGATCTCCAGCAGGTGGGCCACAGCGATCGCGACCAGAGCATTCTCCACATTGTGCATACCGCCCACATTCAGCTCGAGGCCGCTGTACATCGTTCCGTTGACCTGCGCAGTGAACCGATAGCCGCCCATACGGATCTGTACGTCGGATGCGAACACATCGGCCGCATCGTTCTGCAGGCTGTAGCTGAGGCGGTTGGCCACCTTTACCTCGCGGATACGCTTCAGGCCAAACTTGGCCAGGAGCACACCGCCTTCCTTCACCTTGCCGCCGAAGGCTACAAAAGCATCCTGCAGTGAAGCCTCATCGCCGTAAATATCGAGATGATCGGCATCCATGGCGGAGATCACGGCTATGTCCGGACTCAGCTTCAGGAAGGAGCGATCGTATTCGTCGGCTTCGATCACGCATATATTGCGTTCGGAGCTCCAGAAGTTCGTGTTGTAGTTGGAAGAGATCCCTCCCAGGAAAGCATTGCAGCCGTAACCCGAATGGCGCAGCACGTGCGCGGTCATCGTCGAGATCGTGGTCTTACCATGGGTGCCGGCCACGCAGATATTATAGGAGCCGGCGCTGATGATCTGCAGCACATCGGAGCGCTTTACCACCGGATAACCCTGCGCGCGGTACCAGGTCAGTTCGGTATGCTGGGCCGGGATGGCCGGTGTGTACACGACCAGGTCGGCTTCTTTATCCACCAGGTTCAAGTCGTCGCTGTAATGAACCGAGATGCCGCTCGCTTCCAGTTCGCGGGTCAGCTCGGTAGACGTGCGGTCGTAACCCGACACACGAAGCCCCTTCGCGTGGAAGTAGCGCGCGATGGCGCTCATCCCGATCCCGCCAATGCCGATAAAGTAGACAGCCCTGAGGCCGTCAAGGGTCTGGATCGGTGTGGTGGCTTCTGTGTTCACGTTACTCATTTTGCAGCTATGGTGTGCAGGATCGCTCCTGCTATTTCTTCGTCGGCATGCAGAACGGCCTGCCTGCCGATATGGATACTTAGTTCGTTTTGTTTCTGTTCATCACCTGCCAGCTCGAGGATGGTGGAAACGAGCCGGTCCTTTGCTTCGCTGTCCTTCACCATCAGCGCCGCCTCTTTCTTCACCAGGTTCATCGCGTTCACGGTCTGGTGATCTTCCGCAGCGAATGGGTAGGGCACGAATACCACCGGTTTCTTTACCACGCAGAGCTCGGCGATCGCCATGGCTCCGGCCCGGGAGATCACGAGGTCGGCCGCGGCATAACCGAGCTCCATCTGCGTGATGAAGTCGTTCACCCAGACCTGCCCCTTTCCTGCAGCAGCTTCTTTCCATCTGGCCGCATCCGTTTTGCCGGTCTGCCAGATGATCTGCAGACCCGAGGATAGCAGCTGATCGAGCCTGGCCGCTACTGCCTCATTGATCGAGCGGGCGCCGAGGCTGCCACCTACGATGAGCAGGGTCTTCTTTCCCTCCTGCATTCCAAAGAACGCTCTTGCTTCCGCCCGGTTCACAGCCGCCACGCTTCCGATCGCCGGCCGCACCGGGTTCCCGGTGATGGTGATCTTTGAAGCCGGGAAGAATTGCTCCATCCCGTCGGTGGCCACGAACACCCGCGTCGCCTGCTTGCCCAGCAGCATGTTCGACTTGCCGGCGAAAGAGTTCGACTCATGGATGAACGTGGGGATGCCTTTCGCCTGCGCATACCGCAAGACCGGGAAGGAAGAGTACCCGCCTACGCCGATCACGGCGTCGGGCTGTACCCGGTTCACGATCCGGCGGACCTGCAGGAAGCTTTTGATCAGCTTGAAGGGCAGTCCGATATTCTTCATCAAAGAGCTGCGGTTGAATCCCGCGATATCCAGTCCTTCGATGGAGTAACCCGCCTGGGGTACTTTCTCCATCTCCATTTTTCCTTTCGCGCCCACGAAGAGGATCTCGGTTGCGGGCTCCTGTTTCTTCAAGGCATTGGCAATGGCGATGGCGGGGAAGATGTGCCCTCCTGTTCCGCCCCCGGCGATGATGATCCGCTTATGTGCCTTGCCTGCTGCCATCTTTGTTCGTTCCTTTCTTATGCGTAAACCGGCTCCTCCTCGTCGATCGCTTCCTCTGCTTCCTGCTCCGCCGCTTTCTGCTTTCCCTCCAGCTGCTCCACGTTGCGCGCCACACTCAGGATGATCCCGATCGACAGGCAGGTGAAAAGGAAAGAGCTGCCGCCCATCGACACCAGGGGTAAGGTGACACCGGTTACCGGGAACAGGTTCACATTTACCGCCATGTTGGCCATGGCCTGCAATACCAGTGTGAATGAAAGCCCAAGCGCCAGGAAGGCGCCGAATGCGAAGGGACATTTCTTGAACAACCGTATGCTGCGATAGAGAAAAACGAGGTAAATGAAGAGGATAAACGCACCACCCAACAAACCATATTCTTCAATGAGGGTCGCAAAAATATAATCGTTGTATGCCTGCGGCAAAAAATTTCTCGCTTCGCCGTTGCCTGGCCCGTTGCCCAGCCAGCTGCCGCGCGCGATCGCGATCTTGGCCTGGTTCACCTGGTAGTGATCATCGTCGGCATCCTTCGATCCGTACATGAAATTTTCCACGCGGCCGATCCAGGTATCCACGCGTGCCGTGATGCGGCTCGACTCTTTTTTTACCGGGGTGGTAGCCGCCAGTTCCTCGGTTCCCGACTTGTGTTTCATCACCGCGGCGAAAACGAGGAAGAGGACGGGGATCAGCGCGGTACCGATCACCAGCAGTAAATGTTTTGCACTCACCCGGCCGATGAAGAGCAGGAGCATACAGCTCGAGCCCAGCAGAAGGGCAGTGGAGAG
>CBHWDR010000172.1:0-6852 GCA_966112575.1 uncultured Chitinophagales bacterium | reverse complement strand
CAGAAGATCAACCACAACCTGATGGCTTCCTGAACCCGATGGGGAAACAGAAACAGATACCGCCAGCTGCTTATGCCCTTGCCGACTATAGCTGCGCCTTAGTCGCCTGGATCGCTTTTTATTTCCTGCGCAAGGCCTTGCTGCACCAGGTCTACGAGGTGGATCACCGCTTCTGGCTCGGCATTGGCTTCATCCCCATCAGCTGGGTGTTGCTTTTCGCCCTCGTCGGCAGCTACCATTCCATGTACAAAAAATCGCGGTTGACCGAGTTCACCAAAACCTTTGTTTGTACCGCTATTGGCTGTATCGGACTCTTCTTCCTCCTGCTGATCGATGACACCCAGAACAATTACAGTTATTACTACCGGGGCTTCGGCGTGCTGTTCGCCCTCCATCTCCTGCTCTTCTCTTTTGGCAGGATCATCCTCCTGAACCGCGTAAAGCAACAGCTGCGGAGCAAGCAGGTGCAGTTCCGCGCCGCGATCGTCGGCAGCTATGAAAATGCCCTGCGCGTTTTTCGCGACTCGGAAAAGAAACTTGAAGATGCGGGCTATACGGCCGACAGCTATATCGCGCTCAACGAGATCGAACGCCCGGCGACCCGGGTATTGAACCGCCTCGGCACCATTCATGAACTGGAGCAGATCATCGACCGGCAGGAACTCGAACTGATCGTACTCGCCATCGATAAATCGGATCAGCCCCTGCTCGAATCCATCATCAACCGGCTGTCGGAGAAAGATGTGGCGATCAAGATCCAGGCAAATACCCTCGATATTTTATCCGGCTCGGTGAAGACCAGCAATGTACTCGGCGCCGTGCTCATCGACCTGCATACAGGGCTCATGCCCGAGTGGCAATTGCATATCAAGCGGGTGATCGACATCGCCGCCGCATTTCTCTCCTTTATCCTGCTGTCGCCCCTCCTGCTGTATATCGCCTGGCGCGTACGCCGCTCCTCTCCCGGTCCGGTATTTTATACCCAGGAGCGAATCGGCTTCAAGGGCAAGCCCTTCACGATGTACAAGTTCCGCTCGATGTACACCGACGCGGAGAAGAATGGCCCAGCGCTTTCGTCCGACCATGATCCCCGCATCACTCCCTGGGGGCGGGTCATGCGCAAATGGCGGCTCGATGAGCTGCCCCAGCTCTGGCATATCCTCATTGGCGAGATGTCGCTGGTTGGGCCCCGCCCCGAACGAAAGTTCTATATCGATCAGATCGTGGCCCGCACCCCCTACTACAAATACCTGCTCAAGGTAAAGCCCGGACTCACCTCCTGGGGCATGGTGCAGTATGGCTATGCCGAAAACGTGGAAGCCATGATCGAACGCAGCCGCTTCGACCTCGTGTACATCGAGAACGTTTCCCTCCTGCTCGACTTCAAGATCATGCTGCATACGTTAAGGATCATCTTCAAGGGGAAGGGGAAGTAGGGGTTAGGGAATTGAGGTATTAAGGTATTGAGGTATTCGGGTATTGGGGTATTGGGACTTAGGGGATTGGGTTTGGGGATGTTGGGATTGACGAGTATATTGACGCCCTTATATATCGATCAGCATGAAGAAAATTTTTGCCGCTATGGCACTGGCGTTGTCGGTAAGCGGATTTGCGCAGGACCCGTACTGGCAACAGGAGGTCAATTACAAGATCAACGTAACCCTGGACGACAAGAAGCACACGCTTCGCGGTACCGAAGAGATCGAGTACATCAATCATTCGCCCGTTGCACTAATGTAAGTCTTTTTCCACTTATGGGTAAATGGCTATAAGAACGACAAGACGGCATTTGCCCGGCAGTTGCTCCGGGATGCAGACGGCACCAAGCGCCTGAAAGGCTTTAAAGACCGCGGCTTCGTGGATTCGCTGAGCTTTACCGTCGATGGCGAGCAGGCCAGCTTTGAAACTGTGGGCGAGGATATCGACGTGATCCGCATTCGTCTGCCCAAGGCTTTGGCTTCAGGCAGCAAGGCCATCATCCGCACCCCCTTCTTCGTTGACCTGCCGGGATATATTTCGCGAAGCGGGCATATCGGGCAGAACTATATGATTTGCCAGTGGTTTCCGAAGCCGGCGGTTTATGACCGCAAAGGCTGGCACACCTTCCCCTATCTGGACCAGGGTGAATTTTACAGCGATTTCGGCAGCTACGATGTAACGATCACCCTTCCCTCCGATTATATCGTTGGCGCTACGGGCGTGTTGCAGAATGCCGGCGAACAGGAGCAATACAAGGCCATGGGCATTGCCAACGTCAAAGCCGGATCCAGGAAAAATACAATTGCTTATAAAGCCGCCGCGCCTACAAAAAGCCTTAACTACAAGGGCGAGCGCATCCCCGATTTCGCATGGTTCGCGGCCAAGGATTTCGTGGTCCGGTACGACACCCTGCAGGTCGAGAACCGCGTGGTGGACGTGTTCACCTATCATCATCCCGACGGCAACGAGAACTGGACGAAGAGCACGGATTATGTCAAGAGCGGCGCACGCGCTTATTCCGGCTATCTCGGCGCTTATCCTTATCCCGTGGTGCAGGCCGTGGAAGGTCCGAAGAACGAGAGCTCGGGTGGTATGGAATACCCGATGATCACGCTGATCACCAGCCCCGAAGCCACGCCAGAACTGCTCGACGTGGTGCTGACGCATGAGGTGGGACACAACTGGTTCATGGGTATCCTGGGCAGCAACGAACGGCAGCACGCCTGGATGGATGAAGGGCTCAATACGTATTTCGAGTTCCGTTACGAGGCTGATAAATACCGGTACAACATGCTGCTGGGATCGGCCATTCCCGAATCACTGAAAAAGCTTCCGCTCAGCCAGTTCCAGTCAACGATCTACAAAGCCATAAACGACAACCTGCCGATGGACCCGGCGATCGACCAGCCATCGGCCAGCTATGCGAGCAAGGAGGAATACGGGATCGTCAGCTACTTCAAAACGGCCATCTGGGTCTACCTGATGGAGCTGCAGCTGGGTAAGGAAAATGTAGACCGGGCTTTCCGGGCCTATTACGACCAATGGAAGTTCCGTCATCCCTACCCCGAAGACATGAAAGGCGTTTTTGAAAAAGAGATCGGCAAGGACCTCACCGAATACTTCGACCTCTTGAAAAAGAAAGGAAGTCTATAAAACAGGGAGCAGCTTTCGGGCTGCTCTTTTCATAGGAAGATACCGCGAGCCGGAAGGTGCAAACTAGCAACTGCATGTTATCTTAGCCCCGTGAAGAATCTGCTGCTCCTCCTTAGCCTGACGATCGCAATGGCAGCCCGGGCCCAGTCCTGGCAGCAGCGGGTCGACTACCGTATCGATGTCTCCCTGAATGCTGGCGAAAAGACGCTCGATGGATTTGCGCGGATCACTTATACGAATAACGCCCCCGACACGCTGCGCTTCATCTGGTTTCATCTCTGGCCAAATGCCTATAAGAACGACCGGACCGCGTATAGTGAGCAGTCGATCCGTACCATCGGCACCGATTTCTATTTCGCGAAAAAAGAAGAGCGAGGCTATATCAACCGGCTTGACTTTAAAGTGGATGGGATCACAGCAAGAACAGAAGACCATCCCTCCCATATCGATATCACCAGGCTGCTTCTGCCCAAGCCCATTCCACCCGGCGGGCGGGTCGAGATCAGCACCCCCTTTCATGTGAAGCTGCCTTATAATTTTTCCCGGGGCGGTTATTCCGGCAACAGCTTCCAGGTCACCCAATGGTATCCGAAGCCCGCTGTTTATGATCGCTTCGGCTGGCACCCCTTGCCTTACCTGGACCAGGGAGAGTTCTACAGTGAATTCGGCGACTATGATGTGCGCATCACCCTGCCCCGGTCGTTCATTGTTGCAGCAACCGGTACCCTGCAGAATGAAGAAGAACGCCGCATGCTTCATTCGTTCAAAAAGCCCGAAACGAAAACGGCAAAGAAAAGCCCGGTAACAAAAAGCGGCCAGAAGACCCCGGCGAAGGTGGCTGAGCCCTTGAAGACCTTGCAATACCTGCAAACTGACGTACACGATTTCGCCTGGTTTGCCAACCCTGATTTCCTCGTGGATCATGATACCTTAAGCCTTCACTCCGGTCGGTCCATCGATATTTATTCTTTCTATACCCCAAGCCAGGCGGGCACCTGGAAAAACAGTACGCAATTCGCGAAAAAGGCCTTGCAGTACTATTCGCGCCGGGTTGGCACCTACCCCTACAATACCGCGAGCGTGGTCCAGGGGCCGCAGAGCTTCGGCGGCGGGATGGAATATCCCACCATCACGGCCATTGCCCCCACCGGTGATGCCGAACAGCTGGATGAGGTGATCGCGCATGAGCTGGGGCATAACTGGTTCTACGGCATCCTCGCGTCCAACGAACGTCGGTATCCCTTCATGGATGAAGGCTTCAACTCGTATTACGAGTACGGCTATATGAACGAGCATTATGGAAAGCGGCAGGGAGCCCAGGAAGCCCTGTTCCAGACCAAGGCCAAATGGGGTACCGACCAACCGATCAGTGATTCTTCGGAAGGCTTTAGCGAGATGAATTACGGACTCGTGGCCTATCATAAAACGGCCAGGTGGCTGGAGCTGACGGAGCATCGCATGGGCCGGGATTCCTTCGACCGAATGATGCAGGACTATTACGAACAGTGGAAGTTCCGCCATCCCTACCCCGAGGATTATTTTGCCATCCTTCGGAAGTGGACACCCATGGCCGGCGAGCTCGAAGCGCTGACGCATGAGAAGGGATTACTACCCGGGAGCGCACCCAAGGGCTTTCTTTTTGTGAGTCCTTTCAAGAAGAATTCGATCCGCGATTATTTTACCCGTGCACCGAAAGACATCCTCTTCCTCTCCCCCGCCCTGGGTCGGAATGCATACGACCAATTGATGGTGGGTGCACTCGTCGGCAACTATAAATTACCGCCCAATAAGTTCTCCTGGTTCCTTGCGCCCATGTACGGACTTGGATCGAAAAAACTTGCGGGCCTCGGAAGGCTGAACTATTCCACTACCGGGAAAGGCTGGATCCGAAAGACGGATATCTTCCTCAATGCCGCCACGTTTTCCATCAATGAGTTTCGCGATACCGCGGATCGGAAGATCCTGTTCGGAATGAAAAAACTGGTACCGGGCTTCCGGCTGAACTTCCGTACTACAGGAGCCTTAAGCACCACACGCAGTTACCTGCAATGGAAGACCTTCCTTTTCGAGGAAGAGAACCTGCGCATCACACCTGATACGCTATTCAATGGGCCCGACACCGCGCTGATCCTCCGTTACGGCAAACCAAAAGAAGAGCGCTATCTCAACCAGCTGCGTTTCGTAGTGGAAAACACAAGAGCACTCTACCCCTACAGTCTTGCCCTCCAGGTAGAACAGGGTGCGGCATTCCTCCGGCCTACGCTTACCGGCAAGTATTTCTTCAATTACCGCGGAGGCGGAATGCAGGCGAGGCTTTTTGCCGGCAGCTTCCATTACCTGAAAACCCGTACCCTCAGCCGGCAGTTCGGCACAGATCGTTATCACCTCAACATGGCCGGGCCCAACGGGTACGAAGATTACACGTACGAAAACTATTTCCTTGGCCGCAACGAGTTCGAGGGTTTGGGGAGCCAACAAATAATGGAAAGAGATGGCTTCTTCAAAGTGCGGACCGACCTGCTGGCGAACAAGATCGGGAAAACCGATCGCTGGCTGATGGCCCTTAACCTGGATGCTTCCCTTCCCGATAAGATCAACCCGCTTGCCGTACTGCCCATTCGCATCCCGATCCATCTTTTCTTCGACCTGGGCACCTATGCGGAAGCCTGGAAGCAGGATGCAGAGCTGGACCGTTTTCTCTTCGACTTCGGCATTCATCTGCCGCTGCTGAACGGCGCTTTCGACCTCTATTTCCCGATCATCTACAATCGGGCTTATTCGGACTATCTCAAATCGGTGATCCCGAAGAACCGGTTCCTGAAGACCATGTCGTTCACGGTCAATTTCAACCTGGAAAGCTTCCGCAAACTCAATCGTGAGCTCGAACTCTGATGCAGGCCGGGATCCACTATATCGAAGGTGCGGCGATCAACCGCGAAAAATGGGACCGCTGCATCGATGAAGCATCGAACGGACTGGTATATGGTTATTCCTGGTACCTCGATCACATGGCACCCAATTGGGATGGGCTGGTACTGGGTGACTATGAAGCCGTGATGCCCCTGCCCTGGCGGAAGAAATGGGGCGTGTGGTACGTGTTTCAACCCTTCCTAACCGCGCAGCTGGGTGTGTTTGGAAACAATCTGCAGCCCGAGACAGTACCTTCTTTCCTGAAAGCGATCCCGTCCAGGTTCAAATTGCTGGAGTTCCCGCTCAACCAGGGAAATGTGTTTGCGATCGAAGGATTCGGCATCTACCCCCGCGTGAATTATGTTCTTGCGCTTGATAAGCCCTATACGGCCCTGCAGGCCGCGTACCGGGAAAACATCCGAAGGAATATCCGCAAAGCCAAACAGTATGGCTGTGTTGTGGTCAAAGACATTCCCGCCGACTCAGTCATGCAACTTGCACGGCTGCAGGATCCAAAGATGGACGAAAGCGATGCCGAACATTTCCTGTCGCTTGTCGACCAGCTCCTGCGCGAGGGCAAGGCCCGCACCTATGGTATTCGGTCCAACAAGGGCGAACTGCTCGCTTCGGCCATTTTCCTCTTTTCACGCCGCCGCGCCTATTATCTCCTGGTGGGTAATCACCCCAACGGAAGAACGCTTGGTGCCTCCCATGCCCTGATCGATGCCTTCATCGCCGACCATGCGGAACAGGACCTGCTCCTCGATTTCGAGGGCAGTGACCTGCGCAATATTGCGTTTTTCTATTCTT
>CBHWDR010000171.1:0-6868 GCA_966112575.1 uncultured Chitinophagales bacterium | reverse complement strand
TGCCCTCGTCCCCGCCTTCGGCCTGCCTGCCGTGATCGCCCTGCTCCTTCCGGGTCTGATCCTCGCCGGGCTCTACCGCAAAGCCCTGACGCAACCCGGAGATTACCTCTACTATTTTGTGCTCGACGGGCTGATGATGCTCTCGGCTCCATTGGTCTTATTCGTTACATTTGACCGATAATCGAATTGGTACTATGGCAAAAGCGGCGAAGAAAAACAAAAGCATCCTCTCCAACGAAGCACTCGATTTTTTCCGCAACTACATCAACACTCCCTCTCCCGTCGGTTTCGAATTCATCGGCCAGAAACTGTGGATGAACTATATCCGTCCGTTTGTGGATGATGTGTTCACCGATCCGTACGGAACCGCCGTGGGTGTGATCAATCCCCAGCACCCCTTCAAGGTGGTGATCGAAGCCCATGTGGACGAGATCAGCTGGTTCGTGAACTATGTAACCAATGACGGCCTCATCTACCTGAAGCGCAATGGCGGTGTGGACCACCAGATCGCGCCGGCCCAGCGGGTGATCATCCATGGAAAAAAAGGACCGGTGAAAGCCGTATTCGGCTGGCCCGCCATCCATACCCGCATCGGCAATGCTGAAAAAGAACCCGTAGCCAAGGTGGAGAACCTCTTCCTCGACTGCGGCGCCCGCAATAAAAAAGAAGTCGAAGACCTGGGCATCCATGTCGGTGCCGTGGTCACCTATACCGATGGTTTTGAAGAGCTGGCTTACGATTATTTCATCGGACGCGCGTTCGACAACCGTGTGGGCGGCTTCATGATCGCCGAGGTGGCGCGCATGGTGCGTGAGAACCGGAAGAAGCTACCCTTCGGCTTGTATGTGGTTAACGCGGTACAGGAAGAGATCGGGCTGCGCGGTGCCGAAATGATCGCCCGTCGCATCAAGCCGGATATCGCCATCATCACCGATGTGACCCATGACACTTCCACGCCGATGATCAACAAGGTGGTGGAAGGCGATACCAGCTGTGGCAAGGGCCCTTCGCTTTCTTACGGACCGGCGGTACACAACAAGCTGCTCAACCTCGTGGAAGACGTGGCCCAGAAAGCGGGCATCCCCGTACAGCTTCGCGCCGTTTCGCGCAGCACCGGCACGGATACGGATTCCTTCGCCTACGCCAACGACGGCTGCCCTTCGGTGCTCATCTCGATCCCGCTGCGCTATATGCACACGACCGTGGAAATGCTGCACCGCAGTGATATCGAGCAAACGATCCGGCTGATGTATGAAACCATCAGCACGATCACGCCGCAGACGAACCTGAGCTACTTCTCCTGATCCGGAACCACCGCCGAATCATGAACCATCAGCCCCATCCCGCCTCCTACCGTGATCCTGCCGGTTATGTCTTCCTGCGTGAAGGCGTCTTATACCGCCAGGTGAATAAGGTTTACCGCAACGATTACCAGCAGCTCATGCGGGGTTTGTATGACCATCTCGAGTCGCAGGGCTTTCTGATCGCCCATGAGGAGCTGGAGCAAAACCTCACCGGCGATCCGGACTGGCACATCACCCTGAAGCCCGAGCCCCTGCCCTTCATCTCCCATCCCTGCGAATGGACCTTCGGCATGCTGAAGGATGCGGCCCGGCTCACGCTGAACATCATGGAAGAAGCACTGGAGGCCGGCATGATCCTGAAAGATGCATCTGCTTTCAATGTGCAGTGGCGGGGCGTGCACGAGGTTTTCATCGATACCCTATCCTTCGAGCGCTACGATCCGGCGAAGCCCTGGATCGCCTACCGGCAGTTCTGCGAGCAGTTCCTTGCACCACTTGCCCTGATGCATTATACCGGCCAGCCCATTCAACCCATGCTGGTGGGCTTTCCCGAAGGCATCCCCCTGCAGCTGGCGCGACAGCTACTGCCGGCAAAGAGCCGGTGGTCGGTGCATGCCTGGCTGCACCTCCACCTGCATGGCAAGGTGGCGGCGAAAAAAGGCAGCACCTCCGCTCCTTCGGCTTTCTCCGAAAAGAAACTGCGGCAGCTCCTCCGGAGTCTACGGGAATTCGTGAGCGCGATGCAATGGAAGGCCAACACGGTCTGGAGTGGCTACTACGAGGAAGCATCGGAGCGCGACGGCTACCTCGAGGCCAAGACCGCGCTGGTGGGCAGCTGGCTGGAGGCGCTTGGTCCCCTGGGGCTTGGGATCGACCTCGGCGCCAACGAAGGCAGGTTCTCGCGCCTGCTGGCCCGGCAATGCAGCTACGTGCTGGCAACGGATTTCGATGCAGGAGCGTTGGAACGACTCTACCAGGAATTTCGTCAGAGAGGCAATGAAAAGATCACGCCCCTGCTGCTCGACCTGTCGAACCCCACCCCGGCCTTCGGGGTCAACAACCGCGAACGTGCTTCCTTCCTCCAGCGCGCAAAAGGGGAACTTGTACTCGCCCTGGCCCTGGTGCATCATCTATGCATCGGGAAAAACATGCAATTCGACCAGGTGGCGGACTTCATGGCCGGCGTGGGAAAGCGGCTGCTCATCGAATGGGTGCCGAAAGAAGACCCGAAGGTGCAGGTGCTCCTGCAGGGTAAGAAAGACATCTACGAACAATATACCAACGAAGCCTTTGAAGCTGCTTTTGGATGATATTTCCAATTGGTGAACCAGGCGCCGGTTGGCACATCGGGCCGCAGGCTTTATCTTTTCGAGCGACATGCCTAAACTGCCCCTTGCATCCCGACCTTTTTTTGTCTTCCTGCTGCCCCTGTTCTTCGTGGTGCACGGGTTCGCGGAAAACGCGATCCTTCGTCCCTTTGGCATTGCAGCGATCCTGCTGGGAAGCTACCTGGCCCTGGCTTTGGTGCTAACCGGGATCTTCCGCCTGCTTTTTCGCAACACGATGAAAGCCGCCCTGCTCACCACCGCAGTGCTGGCCATCCAGTTCTTCTTTGGTGCAATCAAGGATGCCATTGCAGGGTTCAGCGGATTCCTGTCGGGATACACCGTACTCCTTCCCTTGCTCCTGCTCCTGCTCGTACTTTTTATTACCTGGCTGCGCCGCCAGTCCGAATTTGGCCGCCTCAGCTCCTACCTGAATATACTCTTGCTTCTGCTCATCCTGATCGACACCGGTATGGCAAGCCTGGCAGCACAAAAAACGCCCATGGGGGCTGCTGCACCCGTCCTGCAAAAGCTAGGTGAAGGAATGGACCGGCCCGATATCTACCTGATCATCGCGGATGAATACGCAGGCCACGAACAACTGCAGGAGCAGTTCGCATTCGACAACAGTCCATTCGAAGATTCGCTGCGCAACCGCGGTTTTGCCGTGTTGGCCAACACGCGCTCGAACTACAATTTCACGGTCTATTCGATGGCCTCACTGCTCAACATGAACTACCTGGAGGGCAACTACCAGGCCTCGTCCATCAATCACCGCGACATCTTCGCTGCCATGGACCTGATCGACCGAAGCGCCGTGGCGGACTATTTACAGGAGCAGGGCTACCGCGTCGAGAACCTGTCGATCTTCCCTTTTGCCGGGATTAAGCCCGCCATGGAAAGCCGCTTCTTCCCGCCCCTGCGTGCCTTCTTCACCGCGCAAACCCTCACCGAACGCCTCGAGTACGACCTCGGCGCCCGCTTTGCCAGCAGTAGTAAGATCGATGACCTGGTTTATGAGAACGTACGGATCAACCAATCCTTGATCGACGGCACCGAAAAAATCGCGCAGACCCCGTCTGACCAGCCACGATTCGTGTACACCCACCTCCTGCTGCCCCATCATCCCTACTTCTTCAATCGGAATGGGAAGGCCGTTCCGCGGCAGCAACTCGGTGATGAACACAAGAGCGACACGGCGGCTTACCGGGAATACCTGCTTTATTCGAACACGCGGCTGCTTGCGCTGGTCGACCAAATTCGCAAGGGTGCGAAGAAGCCCCCGGTGATCCTGCTTTTGTCGGACCATGGCTTTCACCAGTTCCGGCAACCCGTGCCGGAGCGTTATGCCTTCATGAACCTGAATGCCGTTTTGCTGCCCCCGAACTACCGGTCGGACTTCCGCAATGGTATGACCTCGGTCAACGAATTCAGGGTCCTGTTCAACACCCTGTTTCAGCAACGCCTTCCGCTCCTGCCGGATTCCACTCATTACCTGAAGGAAGCGGAAGGCATTACCCCGCAGAAATTCCATGGGGATTGACCTATCTTTCGCCCGAACCATGAAGGACCGCATGCAGCAGATACTGTCCACGCGCCCGGCCACGGCTGCCGTCGTGCTGATCGCGATCGCCGCCCGAGCGCTGCAACTGGTCTTCTTTTACAATATCCGGGTCGATGCCTCTTTCCAGGTGCTGGCCACCCAACACCTGGTGGAAGGACAGGGCATCAGCCTCGCATCGGTAAATCCTGCCGATCTTTCGCAGACGCTCTATGAGCCGCTCCTCAACTGGCCCCCGGGCTACTCCCTGCTGCTGGCTCCCTTCTACCTGCTCTTTCAACACAACTATATCGCCGCGGGGATCACGCTCGACCTGCTTGCAGCGATCCTCCTGGTGTTCGCTGGCCGGAAGATCCTGCGACAGCTCGAGCTGCCCGCCTACCTGGTCAATGGATTTACCCTCTGCACAACATTTTTCATTTATTATTTTTATTTCATTGCCTCTTCGGATGCGATTGCGATCAGCCTGTTCGTGTATGCGATCGCCCTGCTCCAGAAAGGAATGATCGAAAAACATTATCGAATCGGCGCACTGCTTGTTATCGGCCTCTTGCTGACCCTGGTAGCCTGGATCAAATACCTCTTTCTGCCGGCGGTCTTTGTATTGCCCGCTTTTCTCCTTCTCAACGGATACCGGTGCAACGAGGCAGTGGCTAGACGCGCGGGCTTGATCTTGGGGCTTTTGTTGGTCGCGGGCGTGGGCGCGCTCCTCCTTTACCAGCGAACGGTCAGCGGAACGGCGGGTTACATCAGCCAGCCCCAACGCGGCTTCTTTCCCCGCCACTTGCTGGACTTCTATCCTTTTTTACCGGCCAGCTTCCTGCAACCGCAGACCCTCAGCGCACTGACCGGCCTGCCCTCCGAAACCGGCACCACCATCTACCGGGTGTACCAGGTGTTGCATGTCGGTCTTATGTTCGCCTGGATCTATTTCCTGGTACGCGGCCTTCGACGGAAGCCATGGCAACCGGCACAGCGCTTCGAATGGCTGTCCTTCCTGCTTGCACTGTCGGTGACGCTCATCCTCCTGCTGCTCTCCCTGCGCGTGGCGCGTGAAGAGATCCTTCCCGGCCTGTTCTGGACCTATGCTGAGGAGGCCCGCTATTATGGACTTTGCTTTGTGCTGTTGCACCTCCTGCTCTTTCTGGCGTTGAAGCGCGAGCCAAAACTATTTCCTGGCAGCAGGCTCGGTGGTGTTCTTCTCTGCTTACTCCTGCTGGAAAGCGGGCGGGGCCTGGTGTTCACGGCCAACCGTCTGCGCTACCTCGGAAAGGAAGAATACAGCTGGCAATATGAGCAGCGTTTTCAACGC
The DNA here is from genome assembly GCA_966112575.1 of uncultured Chitinophagales bacterium. Taxonomy (GTDB): domain Bacteria; phylum Bacteroidota; class Bacteroidia; order Chitinophagales; family Chitinophagaceae; genus Flavisolibacter. Next base: position 1,366 of record CBHWDR010000171.1, on the reverse strand, counting down.
TATGCGGCCTCCCTTGTGCCGACAGCCCCTGGGGTGCGCACCGTCATCGCGGGCTCCACTTACTTCATGAACCACCGCGTGAGCCTGCAGACCGGCTTCCCCGTACTCTACGCTTCGGACCTGCTTAATAAGACCAGTTGGCCCTCGACTGGCCCGGTGCAACTGCTCGTCATCCTCCGTGACGCAGACCGGGAGCGCTATGCTTCCTTCCTGCAACGGCACGCCGGAGCCCTGCGCGGGCGATGGGCCGATTATTCGTTTTATCTTGTCGCGCACCGGCCTTCATGAACCATCCCGAGCACATATTCGTCGTGGTACCTGCTTACAACGAGCAGCAGACGATCCATGCGGTGGTTTCGGAGCTTGTAGCGCTCGGATTAACGGTGGTGATCGTGGATGATGGCTCCGCCCCGGCCTTGCAAAAGCAGGAATTTCCAGCCGGAACCTTACTTATCCGCCACCAGGTCAACCTGGGCCAGGGGGCCGCATTGCAGACCGGTATTGAGTATGCCTTGAAGAAAGGCGCGCACTACATCGTCACTTTCGATGCCGACGGGCAGCATCCGGCCGCCGCGATCGGTTCGATGATCGCCTTGCAAGAAACCAGCGGCGCCGATGTGATCCTGGGCTCCCGTTTTCTCGACGACCAGGGGGCAACGCCAGCGAGACGGGCCTTTACCCTGAAGCTCGCCCGCTGGGTCAACTTCCTGTTCACGGGACTGATGCTGACCGATGCGCACAATGGCCTGCGCCTGTTCACGGCCGAGGCGGCGCGCCGCATTAAGCTTCGCGAAAACCGGATGGCACATGCCACCGAGCTCCTGGCCCTGATCAAAAAGCATCGGCTCCGCTACAAAGAGCTGCCGGTGACGATCCGTTATACCGACTATTCAATGGCCAAGGGACAGAACTTCTGGAGTTCCTTCCGCATTGTTTTTGATCTACTTTTATCCAAAATCTTTCGATGAGCGGGATCCAGGTGTTATTGATCGGCGGCGTGGTCGCCATTTTCCTCTATTACATCCTGAAGGTGCGCAGCGCCCTGCTGGACCTGCTCACGATCTCGGCCTTCGCGCTTGCCGCCATCTATTTCATCCTTGTTCCCGATGCTGCCACCCGCATAGCCCACCGCCTTGGCGTGGGCCGCGGCGCCGACCTCCTCTTCTATTGCTGCATCCTGTTCTTCCTGTTCCTGGTACTGAAGCTCTTCGCCCGGATCCGCCGCCTCGAGCAAACGATCACGGACCTCGTGCGGGAGGAAGCTAAGAGAGTAAAAGAGTAAAGAGATTAAAGAGTCGATTTGAAGACATCGTTCCGATCCAGGAAATTTTTGTTACCGGATCAAGTTACTCAGAACCGAGTTCAG
>CBHWDR010000170.1:0-6910 GCA_966112575.1 uncultured Chitinophagales bacterium | reverse complement strand
ATCGACAGCAAAGGCCCCTTATAAGTCGGGTGAGCAAGTTGATCAATTGTAAAATGCATTCATGACGACAAAGGAAGTCTCAGATCTTTTTCGAGACCAACTGGCATAGGACACGAAGCATTTTATCCTGGAACTGGTTAGGCCAAAATCGAATAAAAGCGCTAAAGCCAGCGAACGGTATCAAGTTCTGTTGTTCTTATATCTATTCCGATTCATATTTACGAATGAAACTTGCTCTCCTATTTCTTTTCGTTGGTGCGGTTGTGCTCACCTTTATTTTGTCTCGATGGGTCGTAGCCTACGATTGGAAGGCCGTCGACATCCGCTTTAATAGCACCTACCTGGTTATCAACCTGTTTCACTTCGTCGTAGCAGTCCTGCTCATCGCCCTAGCCCTGTTCAGCCTGGGCGGTGTGCTGGGCACGGGTTTTAAAAGCCGGCCCTTCCTGATCTTGTTTTTGGCGACCTGGGTGATTAACGGGTTGGTGGCCTGGGGGGTGTATAAGCAGTTTCATAGTAGCTAATGATGCCGATTCTTGAAGGTTATCGGTAAATGAACGAACATTCATTCTTATGAGGCTTGGTAGCAAGAAATATCTGGAAGCAATTGCTTTCGCCCTGGTGACGGGCTTGGTGATTTCCTTATTGGATTTTTTTCGGGTTTTTCCTGCTTTTCTTTCTTGGCTTTGCAGGGACAGGCCTGTTTATCTGCGCCATTTGGCTCGGGGAGCGGGCGATTTTTGGGCGGTTACTTGCTGGTGCTCTATTCTGGTCACGATAGCTATCTGGTCGATAGCCTAGTTGCGATCCTGTTGTTCACAGACGTTTGCCATTTTTGCTAACTCATTTAGCTAGTTCCTATGTTTCCACGCTGTTGGTATTCCTTTACCTCATTGTTAACCTATGATCATCCACGGACATCCACGGCTGAGGCATGGGATCCGATTATTTTGCGGATATAGTCCGGTCATTGTTCGACCATAGTGACAGAGGGTAAGCCCCTTTCCCGGTGCGGGAAACCCATGCACGGTTTCTTTTGATATTCTTTTCGGCCTTTGTACCTTACCCTCATGGCAAGACAAGTGGGTCCCATATTTCTTGAGGGCACGGTCGACGACCTGACGTTCTACCATTCGGGTGGGAAGTGGCTGGTCAAGCGGAAGTCCTCGCTCAACCGGAAGATGTTCCTCCGGCGGCCCTGCTTTGCCAATACCCGCCGCAATGCTGCCTGGTTCGGCTCGGCCAATAAGCTGGCCAGCACGGTGTACAGCTGCGTCGCCCCCGTTTACCGGAGCCGCGATTTCTACAATTTCCTGGCGGCCCGCGCCCACCAGCTCATCCGCGCGAGCCTCGAAGGCCCGGCCGTGATGGCCCGCCTGGTTCGCTACCTGCGGATCGTGGGCATTCCCCTGAACGAAGAGCGTCTGGCTTTCTTTATTTCGCCCGAAGAACAGGCCACCGTGATGCCGGAGAAGGCCATTCGGCCGTCAAATGCGGTGCGTATATACCCACTTGTTGTCCCGTCACTACACCGATTCGAGCCGATATCGGCACCGGTTGTTTTCTGGCGCGGGCAGACGCAGTCGAAGAACGGTCGGGTAGGCGTGCGGCGATATCTTTCAGGTCAGTCGCCAGGACAGCAAATGGAATAGCGCGGAATCCTTACATAAAAAATTGGAAAATGGGCGTCGTTCGCGGTTTATATAGAGTAAGTAAGGAAACGGTCGAGTACTTGATGCGCGAGCCGGAGAAAGCCGACGATTATATTGGCGAGCATTATTGCTCGGTAACGGGAAAGTTTCACCTATATGAGGAGATCGTATTCGAAACGGATAAAGCATGGAAACTCGTTGACTACCTTGTAAAGAAGGTTGATCCCTCCCCGGATAAGGTATTGTCCAAGCTGCCTGGAACAGCGATCGGAGCGTCGGTCGAATGGTCACCTGTACGCTTTATTGATCAAATTGACGTGAAGTCGATCCATTCGGCTCTGGAGCAAATTCAACCAGCCCAGTTGATGGCCGCCTACGATATGGCAGATTTTCGCAATTGGATGATACATTGGATGGACCTGCATACACCTAATTGGGATTATCTGCTGTTGCATTTTGATGCTATGAAGAAAGCTTTTTCCAAGGCAGCTCAGCATGATGAATGGATCATCAACTACCTTCATTAGATGAATAGGCCCAGGGAGAACTCCAACAGATCATCATTCGTCTTCGCAAAAGGAGGGGTCATACTCCTTTGTTTTCTGGTTGCTGCGCTTTGCTCCTCCGCCCAATCCACCCTGCCCCAAGTCACCAGCGGCCGCCTCATCCGCATCGACAGCTTCGCTTCGAAGTTCGTCACGCCCCGCAATATCGATATATGGCTGCCCGAGGGGTATTCCCCAAAGAAGAAGTATGCCGTGCTCTACATGCACGACGGGCAGATGCTCTTCGACCCGGCCACGACCTGGAACAAGCAGGCCTGGAACGTCGACGACCTGGCCGCCCGGCTGCTGGCCGCCGACAGCGTTCGGCCTTTTATCGTTGTCGGGATCTGGAATGGTGGCGCCACGCGTCATTCAGATTACTTCCCGCAGAAGCCCTTCGAGCGCATGAACCAGGCGGAATATGACACGGTGCAGGCCCAGCTCAAGCGGGTCGGGGCTCCGGAGGTTTTTCGGCCCCAATCAGATGCCTACCTGAAGTTCCTGGTGAAGGAACTGAAGCCTTATATCGACAGAACCTATTCCGTTAACGCGGACCGCGCCCATACCCTCATCGCCGGCTCCAGCATGGGCGGACTTATCTCCCTTTATGCCCTTTGCGAATACCCCGAAATCTTCGGTGGCGCTGCCTGCCTCTCCACCCATTGGGTGGGCACCTTCGCCACCGAGCACAATCCAATACCGAAAGCCTTCCTCCGCTACCTGGAGCAACACCTGCCGGATCGCCATTCCCATCGGCTCTACTTCGACTGCGGCGACCAGACCCTCGACGCCCTCTACCCGCCCATCCAGAAACAGGTCGATGCCCTGATGAAGAAGAAAGGCTATTCTTCGCACAACTGGCTTACCCGCTACTTCCCCGGCGACGACCACAGCGAAGCCGCCTGGAGCCGGAGGCTGCACCTTCCGTTGCATTTTCTAATCGGCAAGTAAATGAACAGCATATTACAATCTTCGAAGTCTGATCAAAACAAAAATCCCCGCACCGCGGGGATTTCCTATTCAACCAATAAAGCAAATTCAATCGTTAAACGACCCCATTAGCTCATTCGCTCATTCTCGAATTAGCTAATTCCCAAGTTACCACTTCACGGTCATCGTCTTCGTCACCTTACTCGTCACCTCCTGCGCCTGGCCCATGGCCGACACCGTCGCCGTGCCTTCCGAGTTGGTGGTGCTCTGCTTCAGCAGCCCGGTCTTGCGGTCGACCGTAGCCGTGCCCGTGCCTTTCTCGGTGCCTTTCACGTCGAGGGTCATGCCCATCATCTCCTGGGTGCGGTCGGTCTTGTTTTCCAGCACAAAGGAAAGCAGGAGCTCGCTGTCGGTCAGGTCCGTGACGGTATAGGTGGTCTTGCGGCCGTTGTGCGCGATGGTCCAGGTGTCGCCCTTGCCCACGGGGTTGGCGGGCAGGATGCGGAACTCGGTGGGATCACCGGCCTTAGGGATGCCGAAGCCTTCCACACCGCCCGACATCGAGTTCATCATGTCCACGAACATATCAGCCTCGCCAACGGTCTTCTTCTTGTTCTCTTTTTCATCCACGCGCACACTGGCGATCATGCCCATGGCGTCGATCACGTAGGTGAATTTGTTCTTCATCGTCTTGTCCAGGTTCTTACCGATATCGCTCTTCTGGTCCTGGGGATTCTCGGAATCATATTTCTGCGAGAACATGGGCGATTCCATGTTCATCTGCAGCCGCTTGATCTTGTGCTCGATCACAGCACCACAGTCCGACACCCGCTCTACAACAAGCGCACGCGTAACGGTGGTCGAGAAATTATTATCACCCATGCCACTGGACGAACTGCCGGTAACCGTGGTCACTACTTCGAGTTTGGCGCCGGCAGGAAAGGCAAGGGGAATGCTGACCTTATCCTGGGCATAGCTGGCGGCCGAAAAGAGGAGGGCGGAAAAAAGGAACAATCGTTTCATATCTGGTTGTTTTGAACGGTTCAAATTTGACGAATAATTTTCATACGAGACGTTAAGCCTGCGTTTTTTGAATTCCCGAAAGGGTGTAGCTTGCCCCATATGGCCATGATCAAGCCGATCCTCGTCCTGCTGACCCTGCTGGTCTCGCTGAATTCCCAGGCAGGCGACTCGACGAAGCTCTATAACCCCAAAGCCGATGCCGGAAAGGACCTGGCCGCACTGTCGGTCCGCGCCCGTGCCGAACAGAAGCGGGTGCTGGTGGTCGTAGGCGGCAACTGGTGCGTCATGTGCTACCGCCTCAACGCAACGATCCAGACCGACAGCGCCCTCCGGAAAACCGTGCGGGAACGCTACTTGATCTACCACCTCAACTACAGCCCCGAGAACCGCAACACAGCGACTTTGAAACGCCTGGGCAACCCCGAGCGCTTCGGCTTCCCGGTGCTGGTCGTATTGGATGAGAAAGGAGAACGCCTCCACATCCAGGATGGTTCACGGCTACTCAAAGGCAACGGCTACGACCGGGAGAAGCTGCTGGATTTCTTCAGGAAGTGGCAGTTGTCTTCGGGATCGTTCTCCAGCCTTTTTTTGCCACGGAGACAGGAGGCACAGAGGCAGGGAGTTGTTTTTGGAAGACGGGAAGGGTATTAAGGTATTAGGGTATTGGGGTAGTAGGGTAGTGGGGTAAGAAGGTAATGGGCAAGCCTGGATCGGGAATCGGATGAAAGGAGCAATAGCCCAGTAGGCTGTCGTTCTGCCCCATAGGGGCGCAACCTACGCCAACACAACTTCAGGTAGCTTCTCTACCAAATGGCAGTCATCTTCGGACTAAAGTCCGGTACTAACGATCCTCCCGATCCCTGGCCTGAAGGCCGGGGCAAGTGGGAGCTCAGGAAAGAAAGAGAAGGTAACCGGATGGTCTATTGGCTAAAGCCCAGTCATTCCCGCCCACGTAGTTAGGGAGACACGGAGTTGTTTTGGGAAAGATGGGAGATGAATTTGTAATCGATCCAGGTTAGAAAGCTACCACCCAGTATGGGTGGCATCTAGGTAACCCCGGGTGAAGCCCGGGGTTACGCGAGCAAATTTGAAATCATGGCACCGGGTCCCGAACGTTCGGGACGGTGCCAGATAGAAACTACGCCAATGTACCGAAGGAGACCTCACGGAATCGTTGCCACCTTCCAACTAAGGACTGCATGTTGGCAAAATCTCTTGATACCCAAATCACCAAATCCCAAAATCCAAAGTCACCGCGCTGAAGCCCGGGGCTATTATTGTTCCATTCCCTCATTACCTTAATGCCCAATACCCAATACCTCAATACCCAAACACCCCCCATGACCTCCACCCAATTCTTCCAAAAGATCTCCTCGCCGGCGGCCTTCCGCCTCTACCTGCTGCAGAAGCTGCCCGCCGCCTTCTTCGCCGGGCTGAAGCTCCGGTCCATCAACGCACAGGAGGCCGTGGTTACGGTGCCCTATCGCTGGTCCACGAAGAATCCCTTCCGCTCCACCTATTTCGCCTGCCTTGCCATGGCGGCGGAGATGAGCACGGGCGTGCTCGCGCTGGCATTCACGCTCGAACATAAACCCGGGGTGTCGATGCTGGTGACGGGGATGGAGGCTAAATTTTTCAAGAAGGCTACGGGGCACACGCGGTTCGTCTGCACCGAGGGCGAGCGCCTGCGCGCGGCGATTGATGAAGCCGTGCGCACGGGTGAGGGAACGACGATCGACACCCTTTCCTCCGGGTATAGTGAAGCGGGCGAACTGCTCTGTACCTTCCGCATCACCTGGTCCTTCCGGCAGCGGAAGTAGGGGAGGAGGACAACGAGGGTTGCGGGTATTGCTTAAATTGAGTGCAAATCATCCTGCATGAAAATAGCTTTTCACGGCGCCGCCCGTACCGTTACCGGTTCCAAGCACCTGCTCACCCTGCGGAACGGGAAGAAGATCCTGCTCGACTGTGGCCTCTTCCAGGGCATGGGTCGCGAAACCGACAGCCTGAACCGGGATTTCGGCTTTGAGCCTTCCGAGGTGGATGTGCTTGTGCTCTCGCATGCCCACATCGATCACTCGGGCCTGGTCCCCCGCCTCGTGAAGCAGGGCTTCGCCGGCAAGATCTATTGCACCGATGCCACGATGGAGTTGGCCGGCCTGCTGCTCGAAGACTCGGGCGAGATCCAGGAGAACGACGTGAAGTACCACAACCGGGGCTCAAAGGCCCAGGGACTCCCCCTGGCCGAGCCGCTCTACACCGTGGAAGATGCCAAGCGATCCATGAGCCGTTTCGAGGCCCGTCCCTACGGGGAGTGGTTCCCCATCCTCGAAGACGTGCAGGTGCAGTTCACCGATGCCGGCCACATCCTCGGCTCGGCCTGCGTGCACCTGCGCATCACGGAGAACGGCAAGACCGAACAGCTAACCTTCAGCGGCGATGTCGGCCGTTACCGTGACGTGATCCTCAAATCGCCCGCGCCTTTCTCCCAGGCCGATTACATCATCCTGGAGTCGACCTACGGCAACAGCCTGCATGAGGATGTCCATACCTCGGTGGACCAGTTCCTCTACTGGATCCAGCGCACCTGTGTGGAGCGCAAGGGCAAGCTGATCGTACCGGCTTTTTCGCTCGGGCGCACCCAGGAGATCCTCTACGCCCTCAACCAGCTCGAGAACGAGCGCCGCCTGCCGGAGCTGGACTATTTCCTCGACTCGCCCCTGAGCACTTCCATCACGGAGGTGATCAAGAAATACCCGC
>CBHWDR010000169.1:0-6920 GCA_966112575.1 uncultured Chitinophagales bacterium | reverse complement strand
TCCAGCGGACCCGGAGCCATCAGTCAAGGAGCCGGGGTGGCCTTTTCAGCTTCCCGAGAAATGCAAAGGTGCGGGCCAGTGGGTCGGAGGTAGAGGTACGCGGTGAACGACAGCTTTACTGGCCGTACAAACCCGGAGCGAATGCCGACTATAAGCTTTACATCGCCACGGCCAGCGATTCGGCAGAGAACTTTACCGTCTACTCAGGTTATTTCTTCCTGCCCGAACGCAACCAATGGAAGCTGATCGGAACCGTGGAGGTCGCAGGACATTGGGGGCCCCTGAAGCAGGTGAGCACGCAAACCTTCGCCAGGCGCCAAAACTCCGGTGCCAGCTTTACCGCCAAGGCCATCCAAAGAGCCAACGGCAGCTGGAAGCAGCTCGACACCGCCACCCGTAACCCCTCCATCAACCTTGCTTCGCACGTCGACAGCCTCGACCGCCTGCAGATCGAACGGGCGCTGATCAGGGATTATGTGGCCAAGGACAGCCTGAAGAACTGGCAGGAAAAAGAAGACGTGCACTTCGCCATCCTCGCGCCCGGCACGGGCCGGCAAGTGCTGCTCACCGATACGGTAGAAGTCTTTTACAAAGGCTATCTCTTCCCGAATGGCGGAGTCTTCGACCAGACAAAAGAGCAACCTGCGCGCTTTCCGCTTTCCCGCCTCATCCGCGGCTGGCAGATCGCCATCCCCTACCTCCGCGAAGGCGGCAAGGTGCGCATCATCATTCCTTCCTCGCTCGCGTATTCCATCCGCACCCGCTCGCCCAAGATCCCGCCGAACAGCATCCTCGTATTCGAAGTGGAGGTGGTTCGTGCAACGCAATAGGCATGGTGCTCACCTTGTTTTGAAACACGAAGGCACGAAGACACCAAGACAGGAAGGATAGATAAAGCAGACAGGGAAGGGAGTCCCGACAGTCGGGAGGAGTCGGGTGACCGGAGCTGCATTAGGATTTTCTACTCCGCAGGAGTCTGAGGTTCGCAGTTCGGAAAGACCGCGAAATAAAGACAACGCGCGATTAAACTTTAAACGTCCATTCCACCCAGCTGCCTCCGGCAAGCTACCTCCCAATCATCCACTCCGTGCGACTTGGTGTTTTTTCGTGTTTTGGTGGTGATAAAGAAGCTACTCAAACTGCAGTACCAGCTTCAATGAAGGGCTGAAATTCTTGAACAGGTCGTTGAAATAGAACTCGGGTTCCAGTTGAATGTTCTTTACCTGGAGGCCAGGCAGTCCGAATTTGAACGTATTCTTTTCAAAGAACTCGCCCTTGCGGCGGAGGAGATAACCGATCGACATGGTCTGGTCGAACTGGACCTGGCGGCTATAACCCTGGAACACCGAATGCGTACTGTACTTTAAGGTGATGAAATCGTTGCGCTGCAGGATGAGCTTTTTGTTGATGTCCCGATCAAAAACAAAATAGGGCTCCCACATCAGGATATATTTTTTCTTCCGTTCGCTGAAGGTGAGTTGTTCCCTTGAGTTCGGATAGTCTTTGGTCAGGGCGAGGCCCAATCCGGCCGAAGGCGTCCACGCACCGCGTGCGTATTGAATTCCCGTTTGTACATAAGGCGGCAGGGAGAGTGAATTGCGCGAATAACGCAAAGACTCCTTTGGGTTGGGAAACACCCGACGCTTATTGACCAGGTCATACGTTGCTTCAAAACGATGCACGACGCCCTTGTTGCGCACCCGGTTGTCGGTAGCCACATCGGCACGAACCATTTCTATGGCCGTGGCAAAGCTCCCCTTACCGAGGAGGGAATCCAGGTCGCTCAGATTATTCAGCACCACCGTGATGCGGTACCAGTCGGACCAGGACCTTAGGACGCCGGGGGGCGCAGCCTGTGATAAATTAAGGGTCGTCCGCGTGGAACGGAAGATCACGAGGCTGTCCTGCTCCACTTTCAGCTGGCTGATCGCCCCTTCCCTGATGCGGAAGGACTCGCCTTTCGGAGGATGGGTGATCACCCGCATCCGGCGGTCCAGCGCCGTGGACACGTAATCGACCCGATAGGAAGATAGGGGATCGCCCGTGCTGTCCTTTACTTTCTCCAAATCACTGACGATCTGCCGCAACAGGTCCGCGAGGTCAACAAGACTGTCCAGCTGATTGACCTTGCGCAGCTGCAACTGCAGCTGATTGCCATTACCCAGCCAGAACGTGAAGCGCAGGGGGTAGGTGTTCAACTGCAGCCGGTCGAAATAGTTGTTCGGGATCTGGCTGAGCATTTCTGAGGCCGTGCCGGGCGTTTGCAGGATCACCTGTTGGGCAAGGAGCGGCCGGGCGCTGCAGAAGAGCAGCGCAAAAAACACGAGTTTTTTCATATCTGTTATTGTGATGAGCTGATGGGAAGGATAGACTTGCGACGCCTGGCAGGTAGGGATTCGTCGGTCTCCCCGTATTCGATCGTGGTCTGTTGGGGCTTCAATAAAAAGGCGGTATGGCTTTTTGGCAAGGCAGCAGCCGGAACCTGGGGAGGCGGGCCGCCCAGCTCATTCACATGCGCCACCGGGAAACGGGGCTTCTTTTGCGCTGCTTTATTTTCGGTGACCGGTGCTGCCTGCACAGCTACCATGCTATCTCCATTCGGTGCCTGTACCGTTGCCGGAACGGTCAACACCATCGTGTCGGGAACCGCAGAAGGAGGGCGCTGAGTATGGACCGGACCAGCTTTACTGGTTACAATGCCGGTGACCGGCTTTGTTGGATGTACCACAATAGGCCGTTCGTTTGCTGGGGGAATGGCATTCCGCTCCGGCACGTTCGGTTGCACCACCAGGCCTGTTGCAACCGGAAGACTTGCTTTTGGCTGCCGAACCAGCGCCATCCCGGCAAGGATCAGCACCACTGCCGCGGCCGCCCACCACCAAACCATCACAGGGCGTTTCCGCTCCGGCTGCAGTTGCGCCTCCAGCCCGGCCCATACCGCTTCCTTGCGGAAGGTGAAGCCTTCCGGCACCTGCTCCATTCCGAGCAGCTCTGCTCCCTTGTCATTTGGTTTTGCGCCAGGCATGATCCGAATTTTGTTGAATGAGCTGTTGCTGCAGCAGCTGCCGCGCCTTGCTCAATTGTGATTTCGATGTCCCCTCCGTGATCCCCAGTTCCTGTGCGATCTCCTTATGTCCCAGCCCTTCCATCACAAAGAGGTTAAAAACGGTGCGATAACCGATCGGCAGGGTCGTGACCAGGCGAAAGATCTCTTCCGCCGAGAGCCCGGCCAGCGGGTCGCAGGGTTCCGCCACCTCCGGTAGCTCCGCCGCCACCTGCAGGAAGGAGTTGGTGCTCCGCAGCTGCATCAGGCATTCATTCACCATGATCCGCCGCAGCCATCCCACCGTGGCTGCCACACTCACATACTGGAAGCGGTCGAGGCCTTGAAAGAACTTCAGGAACCCGTTCATCATCGCCTCCTCCGCCGCTTCATCACTCCGGAGATACCGCCGGCAAACGAGGAACATGGGCGTGGCAAACCGCTCGTAGAGGCACTTCTGTGCCGCCGCACTTCGCCGCTTGCATTCCCGGAGCAGTTGCTGGAGTTCCATGTGTTGAAGGTATAAATGCAGGCCGGGTTCCGGTGGTTGCCCGGAGGAGCAGGTTTTTTTGCAAGTTTGCGAAGTTTGCGAGGTTCGCGAGTTCGCGGAGTTCAAAAGTTCAAGGGTTTAATAGTTCAAGAGTTACAGCAGGGAAACCGCAACAGAAAAATATTCTTCGTGCGTCTTTGTGTCTTGGTGTCTCCGTGGTTCAAAAAAATAGTAAGAGGATCTCAAAAAAAGACCCCCGCACGAAGTGCAGGGGTCATATGCGATAAGCCCGAGGTGTCGGGAGCTACTGCCTTTTATCCCAGTTCGATGTCGAAGCTCACCAGCTGCTGGAAGAGCTGCAGGCGGCTGTCGATGTCTTCCTTGCTCACTTCGCGGATCCGCTCGGTGCCGAACTTCTCCACGCAGAAGGAAGCCATGGCCGAGCCCACGATGATGGCGGTCTTCATATTCTCGAAGGAAACATCTTTGGTACGGGCGAGGTGGCCGATGAAGCCCCCGGCAAACGTATCGCCGGCGCCGGTGGGGTCGAACACATCTTCCAGCGGCAGGGCCGGGGCGTAGAACACCTGGTCTTCGTGGAAGAGCAGGGCGCCGTGCTCGCCTTTCTTGATGATCAGGTATTTCGGACCCATGCCCTGGATCACCTTGGCCGCTTTCACCAGCGAATGCTCACCGGAGAGCTGACGGGCCTCGGAATCATTCACCAGCAGCACATCGATCATCGTCAATACTTCTTTCAGGTCGTCGAGGGCGATCTCCATCCAGAAGTTCATCGTGTCGAGCACGATCAGCTTCGGACGCTCCCGCAGCTGCTCGATCACGCTCTTCTGCAGCTTGGGCATCAGGTTGCCCAACATCAGGAACTCCGCACCCTGGTAAGACTCGGGGATCTGGGGGTTGAAATCGGCCAGTACGTTCAGGTCGGTCACCAGCGTATCGCGGGTGTTCATATCCAGGTGGTACTTGCCGGCCCAGAAGAAGGATTTCTTGTCGGGAACGATCTCCACACCCTCAACAGCCACGCCGCGCGAACGGAGCGTATCCAGCTCCGACTGCGGGAAGTCATAACCCACGATCGATACCTGCTGAACAGGCGTCACGAAATTGCTGGCCGCATAGGCTACATAAGTGGCGGAGCCGCCGATGATCCGGTCGCTCTTGCCAAAAGGGGTTTCAATGGCATCGAAGGCCATTGTGCCCACTACGATCAAAGACATAGAATGAATTTAAAATACGATATAGGGAAAACCGATGTACGCTCGTGTACATCGCACCTGAAGCGGCGTGCAAACCTAACGGTTTTTTCCGTACCTTTTAAACAACCAAAACCTTAGCTATATGAAGAAGTTCCTTCGCTATGCCCTCTACGTCGTGGGCATCGTGATCGTGCTTGCCGGCGCTTTCGCTGCCTTCGTGGCCATCCGGGGCATCCCCAAATACAAGGCCGAGACCCTTGTGCTCTCCGTCACCTCCTCTCCCGAACGGGTGGCCAGGGGCCAGAAACTGGCCACCATGCTTTGCCGGAGCTGCCATTTTGATGGCAAAACCGGTAAGTTCTCCGGCCACGAGATGAAGGAAGCCCCGCAGTTCGGCACCATTTTCTCCCGGAACATCACCCGCGACCCCGAGGCCGGCATCGGCAAATGGACCGACGGCCAGCTGGCCGTACTCCTGCGCACCGGCGTGAAGCCCGATGGAACCTACCTCCCGCCCTACATGCCCAAGCTGATCAACGTGTCGGACGAAGACCTGCAATCGGTGATCGCCTTCCTCCGCTCCGACCATCCCTGGGTGCAGCCCGACAAAACCGTGCAGCCTCTTACGCGCCCCTCCTTTCTCACCAAGTTCCTCACCAATATCGGCGCGCTGAAACCCTTCGACATGCCGAAGCAAGCCATTGCCGGTCCCGACACCAGCAACACCGTGGCCTGGGGACGCTACATCTCCGTAGGTCAGCTCGAGTGTTTCAGCTGCCATTCGGCAGATTTCGCCAAGAACGACTACTTCAAGCCCGAGCAGTCGCCCGGCTATTTCGGCGGCGGCAACGAGATGTATGGCCCCGACGGCAACAAGATCCAATCGCGCAACATCACCATGGATGAAGAAACCGGCATCGGCAAATGGACCGAAGAGCAGTTCATCACCGCGGTAAAGCATGGGAAAGGCATTGATGGCAAGGCGCTCCGTCCACCCATGCAGCCCTATTCGGAACTGACCGACGGGGAAGCGAAAGCCATCTACGCCTACCTGAAGACGATCCCGAAGATCAGGAACGAAGTACCACGCAAATAAAGAAAACAGGCCACCGTCATGGTGGCCTGCCTGTTTCCAGAGGAGATTACCCTTTGCGCATCTTCCTTTTCTGAAGTCGTTTCAGCTTCGACTGGCTGCGCCATTCCTTGATCGGCTTGCCGGCCAGCGCCGCGTCCACGTCGATATAACGCGGCTTGAGCAGGTGGTTATTCTTCGTAACCCCGTCAACGATATGCCCGAGGATCGGAAAGGAGAACAGATTACCCCAGAAAAACAGGCCGCTGGCCCTGGATTTCAGCTCGATGGTGGCCCGCTTGCCGGCCGAAGGCGAATAGAGCTCCAGGGTGACAGGCTTCTTGTACGGCAGGCGGACGCCCTTGGTAGCATAGCTGGTCGTGGTACTCAGGTTCAGAGTGAGGTCGTCGCCGGAGCGGATGTCGAAGACTTCGGAGGTCACTTCCACTGGCTCGCCGTTGGCCTTCACTTCGATATCGGAAGGCGCGAGCATGAGGCTGACGGGTCGTTTTTTGGAGATGGCGCCGGTGATGGTGCCGCAGGAAGCCAGGGTGCCGGCAAGGGAAAGGAGAAGCAGATAGTTGGTCATGTTACGCATAGAGTAATTTTTGACCAAAATATCAGGGCCGCCTTCCACGAAAAATGTGAGAAAAGTAGTACGTGTACTACAAACCGGCTCGTGACCGGCAGCAACTCACCGGAGGCCGGCTTTCTTCAGGGCCTCGGCGCGGTTGCGCGCATGCAGCTTCTCGTAAACATTGCGGATATGGGTGCGTACGGTTTCTACTGAGATGAAGAGCCGGGCGGCGATCTCTTTATAGCTGAAGCCTTTTGCCAGCCATTGCAGCACTTCCTTCTCCCGCAGGGAGAGCATCCCCGTAGGGTCGGCATAGGGAATGTTTTCCTGGAAGGCCGTCACCACCTTCCGGGCGATCTGGCTGCTCATGGGGCTGCCGCCACGACTGAGGTCCTGCAGTGCCTCGATCAGCCGGGCAGCCGGCGTGTTCTTCAGGATATAACCCGAAGCGCCGGCCTTCAGGGCTTTGAATACCCGGTCGGCATCTTCATACACACTCAGGACCATGAACTGGATGTCGG
>CBHWDR010000168.1:0-6950 GCA_966112575.1 uncultured Chitinophagales bacterium | reverse complement strand
TCACCGGCGACCCTTGCAGCACCAGGTCCGTCGAGCGCACTTGCTGCGCAATGAGGTCCAGCATCAACTGGTGATAGGCCTCACAAAAATTGGAATAGGCTGAAAGTTCGCGGCCCGGGAAAGCAAAGCCCGCACCTTCGGGTTCCGGTTGCTCCCGAAGCCGCTCGATCATCGAGAAATCGCAGTGGATCGAACGGTAAGCATGACTGTCGCACTGGAAATGGGCAGCAATGCGTTCCAGCCCCTCCTCGTGTTCCTTGCCGGCAAAAAACCGGGCGGCTTTTACCGGGCGGCCCTGGTATTGCAGGTAACAAAGACAATCCTGACGCAACTCCTCGGCATTCAGCGGAGCGTCGTTGAAGGGGTTGAGGCTGATGCTCCAGGTGCCGGTCGACAGGAGCACGAAGGGCTCCTGGAAAGAGATGAGGTAAGGGATCAGTGCCGCCGAGGAATCATGCAGGCCATTGCCAACAAAATAATGGCTGCCGGGAAATACGGCGTTCGACACCTCATCATAGGCCGCGAGCGGCGCGAATTTTTCCCGCAGGCCTTCTTTGTACACCCATTCGTGGTAGCAGTTGCCGTCGAAGTCCCAGAGGTTGGTATGGCAGCCGATGCTCGTAATATCGGTCGTGGCCTTCCCGGTGATCAGGTAGCTGAGGTATTGGGGCAGGTGAAGCGCCCATTTGATCCGGTCGAAAAGTTCCGGCCGCTCCTGCTTGATCCGGTAGAGCTGCATGCCGGAATTAAGGCTACCCAATACCGGTGAGGCGCATTGCCGGGCAAAGGCTTCCTCCCCGCCGTAGCGCGCGTAAAAACCGGTGGACAGCGCCGCCGGAAAGGATTTGAGGTAGTTGTAGAGGGGCGTCAGCGGCTGGCCGTCCTCATCCAGGTAAACGAAGGAAGCGCCATAAGAAGTGAAGTTGACCGCTTTCACCTGGAATTCCGGCTTCGCAAACACGGTGCGCAGCGAATCGAACACCGAAAGCCGAAGGCTCTCTAGGTTCTCGCAGGGATCGCCGTCTTCGTCGATCGTCTCCAGGAACCGCGCCGACCGCTCGTACACAATGTTGTACTGCTGGTCGAACAGGAAGAGTTTCTTATTGGTCTTCCCCACATCAAAAACCGCTATCACCGGAATGGGCTGCATGAAGTCATCTAAAATTTATGATCTCTGATCGCTGATCTCTGATCTGCGGTTAACTGTTAACCGTTTACCGTTAAAGTCCCGTGGCTACCGTTACGCGGCCACGCTGGCGGACGAGGGCTTCGCGTACCTTTTGGGCACGGAAAACGACCAGGGGCTCGAGGGCGCCGCCATTGCGCAGGCGCGCTTCCGCGATCAGCGGCCGCACATCCGTACGGTAGGCATCCTGCAGGATCTCCTGCGCGCGCACCACATCGTTTTGCTCCCGCGCGTCGGCCAGGGCCTCCGCATCCACCAGGAGGGCCTGGGCATAGGCGAGCTGAATAGCTTCCACCGACTGGATCAGGTCCTCGAGCGGATCTTTGATATTATGCGAGGCGTCGATCATCCAGCCAAGGTCCGTGGCATGGTTCATTCCTTTGGCGTCCATGCCTTCCACCAGCTCATTGAAGATGAGGAAGAGCTGGTAGGGATTGATGCTGCCGACGGTGAGGTCATCGTCGCCGTATTTCGAATCATTGAAATGAAATCCCCCAAGCTTGCCTTCCATCAGCAGCAGCGAAACGATCTGCTCGATGTTGGCATTGGGAAGATGATGGCCCAGATCCACCAGGGTGTAGGCCTTCTCGCCCAGCTTGTTGGCAAAGAGCAAGGACTGGCCCCAATCGCCTACGGTCATCGAATAAAAATTCGGCTCGAAGGCTTTGTATTCCACAAACAGCTTCCAGTTTGCCGGAAGCGCTGCGTAAATTTCTTTCAGGCTCTCCATCGTGCGCTCAAAAGCCTTGCGGAAATTGAGCTGTCCGGGAAACGAGGAGCCATCGGCCAGCCATACGGTCAGCGACTCGGAACCGAGCGCTTCGCCATGCCGGATGACGTCAATATTGTGCTCGATCGCCTGCCGGCGAACGGCCTTGTCGGCATGTTGCAGGGAACCGAATTTATAGCTCTGCTCCTGCGCTTGCTGGTCCTGGAAGGTGTTGGAGTTCACGGCATCGAAACGGATGCCGTACTGCGCTGCCAGCGCCCGGGTGGAAGCGGCATTTTCCGGGATGTCCCAGGGGATATGCAGCGAGATCGCCCCCGATGCGCGGTTGAGGCGATGCAGCAGGGCTACATCTTCGATCTTCTCTTCCAGCGAGCGGGGTTCGCCTCCGATCGGGAAACGGCCGAAACGGGTGCCACCGGCGCCCAGGGCCCAGGAGGGGATCGCGATCTGGAAGGCCTGCAGCTTTTCAATGATCGCTGCGCTTCCTTCGATCTTGGCATTCAGGTGATCCAGGTCCTGGCGGTGCCGGGCCGCATGCCGGTCATTCGCTTCCTGGATGGTGTATTGCTCTAGTACCATAGCAGACAATTGCTTTACAAGGGCGCAGGGCGCCATTCAGCCAACAAATTATTGGAAAGGACCGGGTAAGCCGGTTTTTTCTACGGAATCGTTTGCACGGAAACCCACACTAGCGAACGAACGCAGGCGCCACACCTCCATCCACGTTCAACACGTTGCCCGTGGACTTCGACAGCAGTCCGCCTACAAAAGCGAAGCAGGCATTGGCGATATCCTCCGGCTCGATCACTTCGTTGAGCAGGGTGCGGTTGGCGTAATACGCGGGCAGCTGGTCTACCGTGATGCCATAAGCCTTCGCGCGTCCTTCCGCCCAGCCATTGCTCCAGATGTTGGAACCGGAGATAACGGCGTCGGGATTGACCACGTTCACGCGGATCTTGTCCTTACCCAATTCGGCAGCATTCAGGCGCGAGAGGTGCATCTGCGCGGCCTTGGCCGAGCCATAGCCCGCATTATTCGGTCCGCTGACCAGGGCATTCTTGCTTACGATGTTGATCACATCGCCACCAAAGCCCTGCTTGCGCATGATCTCGACGCTTTTTTTCGTAACGGCGAACTGGCCTTTCACGAGCACATCATAGAGCAGGTCCCAGTCAGCATCCGTATGGTCTTCGATCGATTTGGAAATGGAGAGGCCGGCATTGTTGACGATCAGGTCCACGCCACCGAAGGCCAGTACCGACTGGCTCACAGCTTCCTCGATGGTGGCGCCTTTCGTTACATCCAGCACCGCGGAAATGACGACATCTTTACCGAACAGCTGACGGAATTCCTTCAGCGCTTCTTCCAGGCGTTGGGGATTGTTGTCATTCAGCACCACGCAGGCGCCCTCGTGCGCAAAGCGCAGGGCAATGGCCTTCCCGATGCCGCCTCCGCTGCCGGTGATGAGCGCTACGCGGCCCGCCAGGGCTTTCGCCTTGGGCATGCGTTGCAGCTTAGCCTCTTCCAGCAGCCAGTACTCGATGTCGAATGCCTCCTGGTGCGGCAGGGACGTATATTCAGAAATGGCTTCAGCGCCGCGCATGACGTTGATCGCGTTGATATAGAACTCGCCGGCAACACGGGCGGTGGTCTTGTCTTTGGCGAAGGTGAACATGCCCACGCCGGGATAGAGGATCACCACCGGGTTGGGGTCGCGCATGGCCGGTGAATTACCGCGCTTGCATGTGTCGTAGTACGACTGGTAGCGCTTGCGATAGGCCTCGAACTGTGGTTCCAGCTTTGCACGCAACTCGTTCGCATTGGAAAGATCGGCGCCCGGCTCGAGCTCGAGTACCAGCGGGGAGATCTTGGTGCGCAGGAAATGGTCGGGACAGGAAGTGCCCAGGGGCGCCAGGCGGTCCAGTTCGTTTGAGTTCACGAATTCGAGCACGCTGGGGTGATCGGTGAAATGCCCGATCATGCGGGTGTGCGAAGAGCAAAGTCCGCGCAGAACCGGTGCCAGGGCTACGGCCTGGGCGGTGCGGTTTTCCTTCGGCAATGCGGTCACGCGGGCGCCGCCGAATACGGCAGGCTGCTTCGCAAGCGCATCTTCAATATAGGAAGCACAACGCTCGATCACCTCGAGCGAGTTCATATAACATTCATAGGCCGTGTCGCCCCAGGTGAAGAGTCCGTGCGATCCGAGCATGATGCCGCGGATACCGGGATTTTGTTCGAGGCACTCCTTCAGCTTCAGGCCAAGGTCGAAACCGGGACGCTGCCATTCCACCCAGCCGATGGTGCCGCTGAACAGCTCCTGCGTGATCTGGCGGCCGTCTTTGGAAGCGGCAATGGCGATCGCCGCATCAGGATGCAAGTGATCGATATGGCGGAAAGGAAGAAAACCATGGAGGGGCGTATCGATGGAGGGCGCCTTGGACTTGAGGTCGAAAAGACAATGATTGAACAGGTCGACCATCTCGTCTTCATAGGCCAGTCCGCGGTACACATTCTGCAGGCTGCGCAGGCGATCCACATAGAGCCCGGCAAGTCCCGAGCGGGTCAGCGTGCCGATGTCGCCACCGGAGCCTTTCACCCACATGACTTCCGTTTCCACACCGGTCAGCGGGTCTTTCTCGATGGTTTTGCAGGATGTATTGCCGCCACCATAATTGGTGATGCGAAGATCGGTTCCAAGAAGATTCGAACGATAGATCAGGAGCGCTACTTCGTCGCCCGCCAGTGCGGCTGCTTTTTCCTGGTCCCAGAGATAGCTCACGTGTTTAAAGGTCGCCGTAACAGACATCGTAAATGATTTCAGATTATTTCAGAGTATTTCCAAAGCCCACCAGGAGCACGGCTGCAATGATGGTCAGCACGCCGGCGAGCAGGGTTGTTTTTGTTTTCTTGTCCACGCCCTTCCATTCATTGGAAACCAGTCCCCATACATTCGCGATCAGGATGATGAAGGACATATGGAGGATCCAGGAGGAGGCACCGTTTCCAAGGCGGCTCTCCCCCATTCCATAGAAGAAGAACTGGAGGAACCAGGTCGTTCCGGCCAGGGCCGAAAGGAGGATGTTGCGTGTGATCGGCGTCGCCTTATTGGTATAGTCACCAAAGGTTTTATTCTTCGCGTTGAGGTAGAGGCACCAGACGAGGTTGGTGGTCAAACCGCCCCAGAGCACCACGACGTAGACCACGTTGTTGCGGAAGAGGAATTCGCCGGAAGCGGGATTGGCAGCCGTCCAGAGCTGGTTGGCCACATCGGCCATGGGCTTGCCGGCTTCAAGCCCGAAATTAAAACAGGCGGAGAGCACACCGGAAACGATGGCGAGCGCGAGACCCAGCCCGAATTTATATTCCATATTGCCGGAGGGCGCGCCATGACCATCGCCTGAAGCAACCGGCACCTCGGTGTCGGGGTTGGCGGAGAAATGGGCCGCATCACCGCCTTCTACCGTCACCAGCTCTGGTTTGCGCACAGGGCGCTTTACCGAAGTGTTGGAAGCCGCGATACGTTTGAGCATTTTCTCCTTCATCGTGCCGGCTCGTCCGCAAATGATGATGCCAACGGTGCAGAGGGCAAGTCCTCCCAGAACGGTCAGTCCCCAGGTGCTGCCTACGATCGCCCCGATCGTGTCCTTACCGGCTTCGGGGAAGAACTGGTAGTAAACGGAAGGGATGAGCGAACCGAAGATCATGCAGAGGCCGAGGATGATGCTGCTGCCCAGTGATACGCCGAGGTAGCGAACGCCCAGGCCATAAGTCAGTCCGCCGATGCCCCAGAGGAGCCCGAATACATAGGTATAGAACAGCGTGGAGGAATCGGTTTGGGCAATGATCTGTGCGAAATTGGGAATGGTGAGCCAGGCTGCCAGCGGGGGGACAATGAGCCAGGAGAAAAGTCCGCCCACGATCCAATAGCTTTCCCAGGACCAGCCTTTCACTTTTTTGTACGGCATGTAGAAACTGCCGGAAGCGAAACCGCCGATAAAATGATACAGGATGCCAAACAATACTTGCATAATCTCAGTATAGCAAACAAATAGGTGAATTAAAAATAGACCTGACCACTTCCCTGCCCGTCATGCTCTATCATGCCGGAACAGCAATTCTTCCGTACATTTAGCACCCCGATAATTGAAGGTTTAAAACAAGTATCCACCCATGATCGCCTCGCCATTTTACAAGCTGATCTACTTTGACGAGTTTTCCGCAACGCCGAAATACCAGCAACTGGCCAATTCCATCGTGAAAGCCATTGAGGACGGCAAGCTGCAGGTGGACGATATGCTGCCTTCGATCAACGAGCTTTCCTTCCAGTTCGAGATCTGTCGCGATACGGCAGAGAAAGGCTACAAATACCTGAAGAACCAGGGGATCATCGGCTCGGTGCCGGGCAAGGGCTACTTCATCAAGAGCGTAGATGTGGACCGCACCACGAAGATCTTCCTCATGTTCAACAAGCTGAGCCCGCACAAGAAGATCATCTACGACTCGCTGGTGAGCACGCTGGGCGATAAGGCGGCGATCGATTTCTACATCTACAACAACGATCTTGCGCTTTTCCGAAAGCTGTTGGAGAACAGCAAGGGCGATTACCACTATTACGTGATCCTTCCTCATTTCATCGAGGGCGGCGACACGGCCCATAAGATCCTCAACACCATCCCCAAGGAAAAGCTCATCCTGCTCGACAAGGTCATCCCGGGTGTCTCGGGCACTTTCGGCGCCGTGTACGAGAATTTTGAAAAGGATATTTTCACAGCCCTGGAGCAGGCCCGTCCGCAGCTGAGCAAATACCACACGATCAAGATCATCTTCCCGGAGAACAGCTATTACCCCGAAGAGATTCTCCAGGGTTTCACTTCCTTCTGCCAGGAATACACGTTCAACTATAAGATCGTTCACGAGATCGAGAGCGAGCCCATCAATGCCGGCGAGGTCTTCATCAACCTTATGGACAACGATCTCGTTGTGCTGATCGAGCGCCTGATCGAGTCGGGCTTCAAAGTGGGCTCCGACGTGGGC
>CBHWDR010000167.1:0-6969 GCA_966112575.1 uncultured Chitinophagales bacterium | reverse complement strand
ATGGCAGTTATGCTTTCGTGCTCGAACGTGCCTTCATCATCCGGGAAGAGCGCGGTAAGTCTTCGCGGATGCTGGGCTCCCTGCAGGATATTTCAGAACGCAAATACAGCGAGAACCTGCTGTCGCTCGAGCGGACCATCTTCGAGATGTCGACCAACCCCTTGCTCGACCTCCGAACGATCGTGCATACCCTGTTGAAAGGCATTGAAGCGATCCATACAGATGCGCTCACCTCCGTGCTGCTACTCCGGAAAGATCAGACCATCGAAAGCCTTGCCGCCCCGCGGCTCCCACAACGCTTCACTTCGGCACTGAATGGCGTACGCATCGGCCCCAGGGAAGGTTCCTGCGGCAGTGCGATGGCGCTTAAACAAACGGTCATCGTTTCGGATATCGAACATGATCCGCTGTGGGAAGGCTATAAGGACCTGGCGCTGGGCAATGGACTGCGTGCCTGCTGGTCGCTGCCGATCATTCATTCATCCGGTGCGGTCATGGGCTCCTTTGCCACCTATTACCTGACGCCGAAAGAACCATCCAGCCGTGAGCTGCAAACCCTGGAGCGCATGCGCAACATCCTGCGGGTGCTGATGGAACATCACTGGTCGCTGCAGACCATCCGGCTGGCCAATGAACGATTCGATACGATGATGAAAGCCACGAATGACCTGATCTGGGATTGGGACATACAGACCAACCAGGTCTACCGTGGCGAAGGCGGCTTACGTAAAGTTTACGGGGTGGAGTCCGATCATGAGCTGGGCAACTTCGACCAATGGCTGAACCGCATCCATCCCGATGATCGCAATAAAGTGAAGTCCTCGATCAACGAGATCCTCGCTGCCGTCGATGGCCGGCACTTTGAAATGGAATACCGTTTTCTCCGCGATAATGGAAACTACTCCTATGTGTACGACCGGGGCATGATCCTCCGCAATGAGCAGGGAGAACCCGTTCGTATGATCGGCGCTGCCCAGGACATCACCGAACGCAAGCGTCTGGAAGGCGAAGTGCTGCGCAATGAACTGGAGCGTCAGAAAGCGATCAACCAGGCCACGGTAGATACACAGGAACAGGAACGCAGCGAGATCGGAAAGGAACTGCACGATAACGTCAACCAGGTGCTTACGACCACCAAACTCTACCTCGACCTGGCCCAGACCACGCCCGACATGAAAGACGAGCTCATTCGAAAGTCGAAGCACAACATCGTATCCGTGATCAACGAGATCCGGCAACTCTCCCGCTCGCTGATGGACCCGAGCATCGGCGACCTTGGCCTGATGGATTCGCTCGACGACCTGATCGACAATATTAACCTCACGCGGAAGATCCAGGTAAGCCTGAAACGCAACAACTGCCTCGACGATCAGCTAACGGCTACCCAGAAGCTGACCGTGTTCCGGATCGTGCAGGAGGCACTCAACAATACCATTCGCCACGCAAAGGCAACGAAGGTCGAGATCGGCTTCCGCGACCTGGACGAGGCGATCGAAGTAACGATCGAAGACAATGGCATCGGCTTTCATCCCGCGCTGGTGCGCAAGGGAGCCGGACTGAAAAATATCGAAAACCGGATCTATCTGATCGACGGGAAGCAAGAGATCATCAGCGCTCCCGGGAAAGGATGCCGGCTTATCATTCGTTTTCCATACAAACAACAAACAGAACAATAACCGAGAAAGACTATGGACAAAATCACCATCCTGATCGCTGACGACCATACCCTGGTGCGTGAGACCTGGAGCTTTATCCTGAATACCGATCCGCGTTTTCAGGTGATCGCCGAGAGCGGCAGTGGCGAAGATGCGGTAGAACTGGCGAAGCAGCTGCGACCGAACGTCGTGATCATGGATATCAACCTGCCGGGCATGAATGGCATCGAAGCCACACAACTAATCCGCAAATATTCACCGGGCTCGAAAATCCTGGGCGTTTCCCTGCATACCCAGCCGACCTATGCGCGCAAGATGATCCAGAAGGGCGCGATGGGCTATGTAACGAAGAACTCTTCCCGAGAAGAGATGTTCAAGGCCATCATGGAAGTACAGGCCGGCAATAAATACATCTGCGACGAGATCAAGAACATTCTCTCCGAGCAGGTGATCAGCGGCGAAGACCAGAACAGCGGCCTCAACTCGCTTTCGCAGCGCGAGATCGAGATCATCGCTTTCATCAAAAAAGGCTTCTCATCGAAAGAGATCGCCGACTCCCTGAGCATTTCCGTGAAAACCGTAGAGGTGCATCGCTACAACATCCTGAAGAAGCTCAACCTGAAAAATGCGGCTGCCCTGGTGAACTTCATCAACAACAGCCAGCTGGACTTCGAGAATTGACGATGGCATAAGATTTTCAGACTCACGCAGCATTCAAAACCTGGGTTCGCGCGCGGAAAACTCCGCTGAACGCGAACAAGGCAATCTGCGTTATGCAACATGAAACCATCCGGGTCATCCTGGTAGATGACCACCAACTGGTACGGGAAACCTGGCGCCTCCTGCTGAGTACCGACCCGCGGATCGACGTGATCCGTGAATGCGGATCGGCTGCCGAAGCCATTGAACAGGCTACGGCACTCGATCCGCAGGTGATCCTCATGGACGTGAACATGTACCCCGTAAACGGCCTGGAGGCCACCCGGGCCATCCTGAAGCAAGCGCCGCACATCCGCATCATCGGCGTATCGGTCAACAACCAGCCCGCCTATGTCCGCAACATGCTCCAGGCCGGCGCCTGCGGCTATGTAACCAAGAACTCCTCACGGGAAGAGATGATCGAAGCTATCCGTGCCGCCGCCCGCGGCGAACGCTACATCTGCCGCGAAGTCAAAGAGAAGATGTAGGGCCGGGCAAGTTACAACCCCCATTGGTGGGGGCGAGATCCCCGCCTGTCGCCTACTGCCTACTCCCTATTGCCTATATTTGCCCTCCAATTTTAACGCATGAGCGCACCACTTTCCAAGAATTTTGAACCGGCGGCGATCGAAGCCCGCTGGAATGAGCACTGGATGTCCCGGGGATATTTCAAGAGCACACCCGATGGCCGTAAGCCGTTTACGGTGGTCATCCCTCCTCCCAACGTTACGGGCGTACTCCATATGGGGCATACGCTGAACGAGACCGTGCAGGATGTGCTGGTGCGCCATGCCCGGATGAGCGGCTTCAATGCCTGCTGGGTGCCGGGTTCTGACCATGCCTCCATCGCCACCGAGGCGAAGGTGGTGCAGATGCTCGAACGCGAGCGGGGCATTTCCAAGCATCAGCTCACCCGTGAAGAGTTTCTGAAACATGCGTTTGAATGGAAAGAGAAATACGGTGGCATCATCTACGACCAGATCCGCCGGCTCGGCTGCTCGGTGGATTGGGACCGGGTCACCTTTACCATGGACGACCACTACTACGAAGCCGTGATCAAGGTTTTCGTGGACCTGTACAACAAAGGCCTCATTTACCGGGGCGCCCGCATGATCAACTGGGACCCTTCGGCAGAGACAGCCCTCAGCGATGAAGAGGTGGAATACCGCGATGTTACGGGCAAGCTGTACTACGTTAAATACAAGGTGAAACGGGAGACGGCAGACGTGCGTACCGAACCAATGTCTCACGTCTCACCACTCACGTCTCACGATGAATACGTCGTGATCGCTACGCAGCGCCCTGAGACCATCATGGGGGATACCGCCGTGTGTGTGAATCCCAATGACGAGCGCTATGCCCATCTCAAAGGCAGGAAGCTCATCGTACCCCTCGTAAACCGCGAGGTGCCGGTGATCTTTGACGAATACGTGGATCCCGCCTTCGGAACCGGCGCGCTGAAAGTGACGCCGGCGCACGATATCAACGACTATAATCTCGGCCTCAAGCACAACCTTCCGCTGATCGATACGCTCAATCCAAACGGTACGCTCAGCGAAGCCGCTGGCGTGTTCGTAGGCCTCGACCGCTTCGAAGCGCGGAAGAAAGCCGTGGAGCAATTGCGCGCCGACGGCCTGCTCGAGAAGGAAGAAGAATACACCACCCGCCTGGGCTTCTCGCAAAGGACCAATGCCGTGGTAGAGCCCCGCATCTCCACCCAGTGGTTCGTGAAAATGAAAGAGATCGCCGGTAAGGCGCTCGAAGCCGTTACCTCCGGCAAGGTGAAGATCCATCCCGAAGAGCGATTCCTCGCCACCTACAGGTACTGGTTGGAGAACGTGAAGGACTGGTGCATCTCGCGCCAACTCTGGTGGGGACAGCGCATCCCGGCCTGGTACGCACCCGACGGCAGCTTCGTGGTGGCAGCAACAAGGGAAGAAGCCCTGGAAAAATTCAAGGATCAGTCGTCAGCAGCGGGCGGCGAATCGAAAGAAACCATTGACCCGTCAACATTCATCCTTCAGCAGGATGAGGACGTGCTCGACACCTGGTTCTCTTCCTGGATCTGGCCCATCGAAGTATTTCATGGCCTGTCGAACCCGGGCAATGCGGACATCAACTACTACTACCCGACCAATGTACTGGTAACGGGACAGGATATCATTTTCTTCTGGGTGGCCCGAATGATCATGGCCGGGGAAGAGTACAGGAACGAGAAGCCCTTCGAGCACGTGTACTTTACGGGCATGGTGCGCGACAAGCAGGGCCGGAAGATGAGTAAGAGCCTGGGCAACTCACCCGACCTGCTTCAGCTCATCGACCGCTTCGGCGCCGATGCGGTCCGCTTTGGCATTCTCATCTCCGCTCCTGCCGGCAACGACCTCCTGTTCGACGACTCTTCCTGCGAGCAAGGAAGGAATTTCAACAACAAACTCTGGAACGCACTGAAGCTGGTGCGAATGTGGACGGAGCGCCAGACCACGGACTCCGGAACAACGACCACAGACAAGACTTCGTTCGCGGTTACCTGGTTCCAGCAGCGGCTTAACCAGGTGAAGGCCGAGGTGGAGGAAATGTATTCCGGCTTCCGGCTTAGCGAAGCGCTGAAGACGATCTACTCGCTCATCTGGGACGACTTCTGTTCCTGGTACCTGGAGTGGGTCAAGCCGGGCTTTGAACAGCCCATCGAAAAAGAAGTGTACGAGAAAACCGTGGACTTCTTCACCGAGCTGATGCAGCTCCTGCACCCCTTCATGCCCTTCATTACCGAAGAGATCTATCACCAGCTATCGGACCGAAAGGACGATCTCTGCGTGAAGCAATTTACCAGCTCCGGTGTGCTGCAAAATGAAGTGCTGGCACAGGGCGAATTGCTGAAGCAGGCCATCACCGCGATCCGTGATGCGCGGACAAAGAACAATATCAAGCCGAAG
Organism: uncultured Chitinophagales bacterium; assembly: GCA_966112575.1. Taxonomy (GTDB): domain Bacteria; phylum Bacteroidota; class Bacteroidia; order Chitinophagales; family Chitinophagaceae; genus Flavisolibacter. The sequence goes on along the minus strand of CBHWDR010000167.1, from coordinate 1,682 downwards.
GATCCCGTGCGCCTGCACATCCAGTCGGCCGATACGGCCGGTTACGAGTCGATTCGTACGATCCTGCAGAAGCAATCCAATGCTTCCGGGATCCTGTTCACCGGCGAGGCCGTTGCCAACAGCATAACGCTAGTTGTAGGCCGGGATAAGGTGTACGTGGAAACGGAAACTGCGCTCGACACGAGTGCCCAGAAAGAGCAGCTGCAGAAAGACCTCGAATACCAGCGGGGCTTCCTCCTCTCTGTAGAGAAAAAGCTCGGCAACGAGCGCTTCGTGCAGAATGCCAAGCCGGAAGTAGTGGATGTGGAACGCCGCAAGAAAGCCGACGCCGAAGAAAAGATCCGCACGATCGAAGCGGCACTGGCGGGGCTTGGATAAAGGCAAAAATCAAAAGTAAAAACTCAAAAAGGTCGCTGATGAAGCGGCCTTTTTTTTGAACCACGGAGACAGGGAGTCACTGAGGGTCACAGATACGGTACACCAGGTCCTCATCAAGCTCGTAAACTCACGGTCTTACAACTTTGGGCCACAATAATCTCTGTGCTCCTCCCTGTCTTTGTGCCTCCGTGGTTCCGATCCGATGTGACTTTTCAGCCATTCGCTTGGAAGCACTTAATTAGGAATCAACCCAATAGGCACGATGAACTCGAAGTAGGTATCCCCCTTGCGATCGAGTGTGGATATGCCGTTGTCGAGCAGATAGCTGACCCGGAAGCCGAAAGAAACCGGCAGCTGGTTCCACCACTTGGTGTCGAAATACAGTTCGGCGCCGGTACTGCGCAGGTCGGCCAGGGCCTGCTTGCGGGTATTGAAGACCCGGGAGTAATCGAAGAAGACATTTCCCCGCAAGCGCAGCAGGTAAGCAATATTGGCGAGGCCCGCATCAGGATAAAGAATGGGAAAATGATAGTTGGCCGAGAAGCGCCAGGCGCGGGAGAAATACAGGTCGCTGTACCCTCTTGCCTGCGCGAAGCGGTCGGAGAAGATCGTGAAAGTATCCACGTTCTGGTAGGAGCCGGCGAGCACCAGGCTGTGGTTGCGCAGCGAAGGCAGGAAGACCTGTGCATTTGTCAGCAATTGCGCTCCCGGTTCCGCATTGATCCGGTGCCGGTAGCCAGCGTAAACCGTATATCCCAGGCGCGGGAATATGTGCTGTACTGCTCTTGGGCGATACTGTGCCCAGCTGAGGTCATGACGCAGGTAGACCTGGTCGCGGAGGCTTACCGAGGCCCTTTCCGGCCCGGTTACATTGCGGCTGTTGTTCACGATATCGCTTCCGAATTCCAGCAGCTTGTACGATCGTCCACGCGAAAAGTTCAGGGGTATGTTGTAGCCCAGGGAGGTTTCGACCTGCCGGAAATGGAAGACCTGGCCTGTGCGTGTGATGCCCTGCCGGTTGCCCGTGTACTCCACCCCGCCGATGATCTGCGGGAACCAGCCGCCATAGATCGCGTTCCAGCCCACGGCATGCGAACCTTCATTGCGATTGTAGCGGTAATAGACCTGGTTGGAAAAAGTGTTGAGGATATTGTCGCTGAACACGGAGATCGTGTACTCGGGGTCCGCCACATCCGGGCGCCAGGAATGAAAGTTGAACAGGCCGGTCGATTTTGCATACGGCATCGGGTTGCCGTTTTTCCTTGCGGCCTGTTGCACAAACTGGGGTGCTGCACCGGCCACTG
>CBHWDR010000166.1:0-6975 GCA_966112575.1 uncultured Chitinophagales bacterium | reverse complement strand
GCGTGCAGTGGGCGAGGCCGGTCATGTACAACCCAAAAACCAAAAAATTATAAAAACGCGGCCGTAGGGCCGCTTTTTTTCTGCTTCCGAATATTCGGATCTGCTTTCTGCTGCTTCTGCTTTACTTTCGGTTATGCGAAAATTTGCCTTGATCGGATGCGGGGAAATGGGCACGGCTCATGCGGCGGTGATGCCTTCGATAAGTGCGGTTTGTGATGTGGACGAGAACCGGGCGCGCGGACTGGCCGGGAGATTCGGCGCGCGTGTCTATACCTCGTTCAACGAATTGCTGGCAACGGAAAGCGAGATCGATGTGGTGGTCATTTGCACGCCAACGGGCTACCATGCCGAAGCGATCATCAAATCGCTGCAGGCCGGCAAGCACGTGATCTGCGAGTCGCCGCTCTGCCTCACCACGGCCGGTGCCTGGCAGATCATGGAAACGGAGAAGTACTGCAACCGAAAGGTGCTGCTTACCGAGACCATGCGCCGCGAAGAGGGGCAGGGAGATCTCCTCGACACCATCGAGAACCGGCAGGAAATTCATATCCAGCTGCGAACGACACGGCCTGCCGGCTATTACGGGAATTGGCGGAGCGAAGACTTCCCCGGTGGCGGCGCGCTTTATACCGAGTTCCCGGCCTATATCCGCTTTCTGCAAGGGGAGTTTGGGCAGGTGGAGCGTGTGGAACCGCTGGATCAAAAAGGGTACCCGTTCAGTGAACTGTTCCAGGAAATCGAGGCGGGTGCAGTGCTGATCAATTTTGAATCGGGCATCCAGGCGCATTTCCACTGGAGAACGCAGGAAGGACTGCAGAGTCATTATGGTCATGGGCTGCTGATCAATGACACCTACTATGTGGTCGACCAGATCGAATCGGTACCACATGCCCATATCTATCAACAACTCGAGCAGCGCCTGCAGGGTTCGGGCGACGGGCCCACCGAAACTTACCAGGCCTGGAAAACCGTGGAAGCCATTGAAAAAATCTATAAAGCCATACGTCCGAAGCAATCGTGAAGCGCCTGTATTTTACCGTTACCAACGACCTCACCTACGACCAGCGGATGCAACGCATCTGCGGCAGCCTGCAGCGTGCAGGTTATACGGTCACCCTTGTTGGACGGACGCGTAAAAACTCACGGCCGCTGGTGCCCGCTTCCTATCAGCAGGTACGGCTCTCCTGTTTTTTTGATAAAGGAGCCGCCTTCTACGCCGAATACAACCTCCGGCTGTTCTTCTTCCTCCTGTTTCAAAAGATGGATGCGGTCTGCGCCATCGACCTGGATACGATCCTCCCCTGCCTCTTCGTTTCCAGGCTCAGGAACTGTCTTCGTGTTTACGATGCCCACGAATACTTCACCGAGATGGTGGAGCTGCGCCGCCGGCCGCGCGTACAGCGCTTCTGGAAAAAGGTCGAACGCTTGGCCCTGCCCCGGTTCCGGAACAACTACACGGTGAGCGAAGGCCTGGCAGAGCTCTTTCAAAACGAATACGGCCAGCACTGGGAGGTCATCCGCAACCTGCCCGTTCGCAGGCCCCTGCACCCGGTGGAAAAGTCGGCGCCCTTCCTCGTTGTTACCGGGGCCGTAAACGAAGGCCGCGCGTTTGAATACCTGATCCCCGCGATGAAATGGGTGCCCTGGCCCCTGGTGATCTGCGGCGACGGTAATTTCATGGCCGAAGTGCGCGCACGAATCGCGCAGGAAGGGGTTGCGGACAAGATCGAGCTGCGGGGCATGGTGCCGCCGGAAGAGCTCTGGACCATCACCCGGCAGGCCACCGCCGGACTCGCGCTGGCCGTACCGGAAGGCGCCCACTCCTGGCATGCCCTTCCGAACAAATTTCTCGACTATATCCAGGCCGGCCTCCCCCAGGTCACCATGGACTACCCGGAATACCGCAGGGTGAACGACCGTTACCGCGTCGCCCTGCTCATCGATTCGCTCGAGCCCCGGGCCATTGCCGAACAGGTCAACCGCCTGATGGGCGATGCAGCACTCCGTGAGGAACTGGCGCGCAACTGCCTGCTGGCCCGGGAGGAACTGTGCTGGGAAAAAGAAGAAGAAAAGCTGGTCCGTTTTTATCACGAACTTTTCGCCCGATGAAACCCGCAGCCCTGCATATCATTTGTCTCGATGCGCCATCGCCGCCCAACTATGGCGGCGCGATCGATATGTATTACAAGATCCGCGCGCTTGCCCTGGCCGGAACCCGCATCATCCTTCATTATTTCGCTTACCGGGAAGGGCGCGATGCAGGTGAGCTGGCCGCGCTCTGCTCGGAGGTGCACGTTTATCAACGCGGCAGCTTCACACAGGCCCTGGTGCGCAACCGGCCTTACACAGTGGCCTCCCGGGTGGCGCCCGCCTTGATCCGCCGGCTGAATGAAGATGCCTTCCCCATCCTCGTGGAGGGTCTGCATTGCAGTGGCGTCCTTAGCCGGGTCAACCGGGGCTGGGAGCGCGCCTTCGTCCGCATGCACCATGAAGAAGTGGAGTATTACAGCCGCCTGGCCGACGCAGAAACCACCTGGTGGAAACGCTGGTTCTTCCGGCGGGAAGCCAAAGCGCTGCGCCGCTATATGAAACGAATCCCGAAAGACGTGCGGCTGATGACCTTATCGCTGCTCGATTCCGGGGCATTCGAGCGGCTGGGATTCCGGGAGGTAAGCTTCCTTCCCTGTTTCATACCCTGGCAGGCCGTGGAAAGCGATTTGGGCAAAGGGGATTATTGCCTGTATCACGGGAACCTGTCCGTTGCCGAAAACGAGGCGGCTGCGCTCTGGCTGATCGAAAACGTCTTTGCGAAAATGGACCTGTCTCTTACGATCGCCGGCAGCGGGCTCTCCCCCACCCTAGAAGCTGCCGCAAAGCCCTATCCGCACGTACGATTGGTGGCTAATCCTTCCATGGACGAACTGGATGCCCTGATCCGCGAAGCGCAGATCCATGTGCTGCCTTCGCTCAATGCCACGGGTGTGAAGCTGAAGCTGCTGCATGCCCTTCTTGCCGGGCGATATTGCATGACCAACCAACAGGGCGTTGCCGGCAGCGGGCTGGAGGAACTGGTGATCGTTTGCGAGGACCCGAAGGAATGGATCGATTCCATCCAGACCTTTATGGAGCGGCCCTTCGAGGTGCAGGACCAGGCCTTGCGCCGCAAAGTGCTTTCGGTTTACGACAACCAAAAAAATGCCGGCACACTCAGGCGCTGGCTGGCTCTGGAATAAGGTTAATGAACGATCGATGCATTGTCGATCATCCGGCCGCTCTCGGTGCGCACCATGCGCGCCGGATATTTCTGGATCACGATGTAATCGTGTGTTGCCATCACCACAGCCGTGCCGTAATCACGGGCGATATGGATCAGCAGGTTCATGATCTCATCAGAGGTTTCCGGGTCGAGGTTGCCGGTGGGCTCATCGGCAAGGATGAGCTTTGGTGAATTCAGGAGCGCTCGCGCGATGTCCACCCGCTGCTGCTCGCCGCCACTCATCTCGAAGGGCATCTTGAAACCCTTTGACTTAAGCCCTACTTTATCCAGCACGTCGGCGATCTTTTCATTCATCAGCTTCTCGTCTTTCCAGCCAATGGCCTTCAGCACGAACTTGAGGTTCTCATTCACGTTCCGGTCGGTGAGCAACTGGAAATCCTGGAACACGACCCCCATGTTGCGCCGCAGGTAGGGAACGGTTTTCCAGGTGAGCTGGCGCAGGTCGTAACCTACTACCGAGCCTTGTCCCTGTTTCATCGGAAGCTCCCCGTAAAGCGTTTTCAGCAGGGAGGACTTGCCGGTACCCGTTTTGCCCACGAGGTAAACGAATTCGCCCCGGTTCACCGTGAGGTTCACATCCTGCAGTACGAGGCTGTCGCCCTGGTAAATATTTGCATTCCGGATATCGATGATTGCTTCCGCCATTCCGTTCTTGTTTGCTGCAAAATAAAACAACTGGAGGTTAAGGCGGACAGAAAATTGCGGTGCGATGTGCGCAGTAAACCGGCTGCCAAAAATCTGCAGATGCAGCACCATCTCCTTTAAACTAAATTTTTAGTTGTTCAACTAAAATATTAGTTATAGCTTCACGTTAAAGCCGGTATGATGAAAACTCTGACCAAGGCGGAAGAGCAGGTGATGCAGGTCCTCTGGAAGCTGGAAGAAGGATTCATCCGGGACATCATGGATGCCCTGGCCCCGCCAAAGCCGCACCAGAATACCGTGGCTACGATCCTGAAAATCCTCGTGGAAAAAGAGTTCGTCGGCATTCGCGTGTTTGGCCGGCAACATCAGTACTATCCCTTGGTAAGTAAGGAAGCCTATTCCAAAGCCACGATGAAAAGCATGGTGAAGTCCTACTTCGGGGGCTCCTTCAGCGAGGCCGTATCCTTCATGGTGAAGGAGAACAGCATCAGCGTGGAAGACCTTGAAACCTTATTGCAGCACCTGAAAAAAGGAAAGAAATGATCGCCTTCCTGATCTACCTGTTGAAAGTGCTCATCTGCTCGGGCATCCTCTTCGGTTATTACCTCCTGGCCCTGCGCAACGGGCGCTTTCACCAATGGAACCGGTTCTACCTGCTTTCGGCGGTGGTGCTTTCCCTCCTCGCACCCCTGGCCCAGGTAACCATCACCCATTATATCCAAGCGGAGCAACCGGCGCCCATCCACCTGCTGCAGGTCATTCAATCGGCCGACAACTACCTGGAGGAAGTCAGGATCACCAGCCACCGCTCCTTTACAATTGAGGATGGCGCCTGGATCCTGTACGCCCTGATCAGCACCATGCTCCTGGCCATTCTACTTCGTTCTATATACCGGATCGTTCAACTGGCGAAAAAGCATACCGAACTATTGATCGAACGCATTCGCTTCGTACGTACGCAGGAACCCGGAACGCCCTTCTCGTTCTTCCGCTATATTTTCTGGAACGAGGCCATCGACCCCGAGTCGGCTTCCGGACGACAGATCTTCCGGCACGAGCTGGTGCACGTACGCGAGCACCACAGCTTCGACAAGCTTTTTATGGAACTCGTGCTGCTCTTCTTCTGGATGAACCCTTTCTTCTGGATGATCCGCAGGGAACTGAAGATGGTTCACGAATTCATCGCCGACCAGCGTTCCGTGGGGGAAGACACAGCCGCCTTTGCCGCTATGATCCTGCATGCAGCCTACCCAAAGCAATTTACCGCACTCAGCAATCCCTTTTTTCAAACCCCGATCAAACGAAGACTCTATATGCTCAGCAAGAAAACCAACCCGAAATGGCAATACCTCGGCCGGCTTGTAGCCTTGCCGGTCATTGCCTGCACCGTACTGGCCTTTACCGTACGAACGAAAGCGATCACCAGCCATACACCGCTGGATGCGCCCATTCTTGTGGCCCTCGACGCCGGACATGGACTGCGGCCCGATGGCAGCTATGACGGCGCCCGATCCGGCGATAGCTACGAAGATGTGATCAACCTGCAGATCGTGAAAAAGATCGCCGAACTCAATACCAATCCGAATATCCGCTTCCTGCTCACCCGTCCTGACGAGCAGATCGTGGACCTGAAGAGCCGGGTGGACCAGGTGCGCAGTTTCGGCGCCGATCTCTTTCTTTCCATACACGTCAATGCCCAGCCGGGCATCATAACCGAGCAACGATCCGGTATTGAAGTGCGCATTCCTGATGAAGCTACCAGCCCGACGATCGGAAGGCAGAGCCAGCTGATCGGGTCGGCGTTGGTAGAGGAATTATCCGGACTGTTTTCTGCGAAAGCCAAACTGGAGTCGGTACGAGGTGGTGTGTATATGCTCAAAGCCAGTCCCTGCCCTTCCGCACTTATCGAATGCGGTTACCTCACCAATCCGCGCGAGCTCGAGTTCCTGCGCCAGCCGGCCAACCAGGAAAAGATCGCCCGGCAGATCCTTCGTTCCATCGAGCGTTATGCCGCCCAGCGGGATCGCTCCCTGGGAAAGGCAGCCCAGGACTTGCCCCTGACCGATACCACAACTATTCCCCTGTATATCGTGAATGGGAAACCAGCCTCGAAGGCAGAGATCGAGCGCATCGATCCCAATACCATCGATCGCGTCAACGTGTTGAAAGGGCAGGATGCTACCCGCACCTACGGCAAGCAGGGCGCCCTGGGCGTGGTGGAGATCTATACCAAGCCCAAAACAACCATCCAGGCCGATCAGATCACCATCAAGGGACCAACCGGCAATGAAGACGTGCAACTGAAAGGAAAGGTGAAGTTCGAGTCGCCGGGTGCGGATACCTATTACCTGCTCAACGGAGAACCCATCACGGCCGATGACGTCAAAAAGTTGGATCCCAATCGAATCCAATCGATCAACGTTCTCAAAGGTTCCTCAGCCGAAGAGAAATACGGCAGCAAGGCAAAGAACGGAGCCGTAGAGATCTTTACCAAGGACGGAATTACGAATGTGAGCACCACACCTATTGCCGATACCGTTCCGAATAAATCCATGAATCGCTAACAAGAAATCGCTGATCGCTGATTTCTGATCTCTGATTTGTTGTTCCGATCAGCGATCCTCGCATCAGCGATCAGAGATCCTAGTACTGGATCTCCTCGCCCCCATGGCGGATGGTCATAGAGATCCCCTCGCCTGCGTCCACCCGGCCGATGATTTGCGCATCCACGCCTCGGGCTTTCGAAATGGCGATGAGGGATTCCGCTTCCTGCTCATCGGTATAGATCTCCATGCGGCAGCCCATGTTGAAAACCTGGAACATCTCCTTTGAATCGGAGCCGCTGGCCTCGCGGATGATCCGGAAGATCTCCGGGGCCTCAAACAGATTATCCTTCACCAGGTGCATGCCTTCGGGCATGTATTTGAGGCATTTGGTCTGACCACCGCCGCTGCAATGGATCAGGCCTTTCACCGCATCGAATTTCGTTTCCAGGATCTCCTTCAGTACCGGCGCAAAGGTGCGTGTAGGCGACAGGATCAGCTTCCCGATAT
>CBHWDR010000165.1:0-6984 GCA_966112575.1 uncultured Chitinophagales bacterium | reverse complement strand
GATCGCCAGGCTTGAAGACATGATCCTCGAGCGCCGGCAGCAGATCACCCAGAGCCTGACCTCCTGGCAAAAAGTACAGCTGAGCCGCCACCCCGACCGCCCCTATACATTGAAGTATATCGAGAAAATGACCACGAACTTCGTGGAGCTTTTCGGTGATCGCAATGTGAAGGACGACAAGGCCATGGTGGGTGGGTTTGCCCTGCTCGATGGCCAGACGGTGATGATGATCGGCCAGCAGAAAGGGATCAACACCAAGTCGCGCCAGATGCGCAATTTCGGTATGGCCAACCCGGAAGGCTACCGCAAGGCCCTTCGCCTGATGCGCCTTGCCGAGAAATTCAATAAGCCCGTTGTAACCCTGATCGATACGCCGGGCGCCTATCCCGGGCTGGAAGCCGAAGAGCGCGGCCAGGGTGAGGCCATCGCCCGTAACATCTACGAAATGATCCGCCTGAAAGTGCCCGTGGTCTGCGTGATCATCGGCGAAGGCGCTTCCGGTGGCGCCCTGGGCATTGGCGTGGGCGACCGCGTGCTGATGATGGAGAACAGCTGGTATACGGTGATCTCCCCGGAGAACTGCTCCACGATCCTCTGGCGTTCCTGGGCCCAGAAAGAGATCGCTGCCGAACAACTTAAGCTGACCGCGGATTATATGAAGGGTTTCGGACTGGTAGACGATATCGTGCCCGAGCCCGCAGGCGGCGCGCACTGGGATTACCAGGAAGCGGCGCAGCTCCTCAAGGGCCGGATCATCGAAACCCTGGGTGAACTGCGTTCCATCCCTGCTGAAGAACGGATCCGCCAGCGGATCGAGAAATTCGGCAAGATGGGATTCTATGAAGAACTGTAACCTTTATTGACCAATCACTATTCCCCATTCCCGATATGGCATTACGAGAACTTCTTCGCGGTACCGGTGTCGCCCTGGTAACGCCCTTCAAAGCCGATAGCTCGGTTGATTATGATGCACTGCGCAGGCTGATCGATTATGTGATCGATGGCGGCGTCAACTACCTCGTTACCCTGGGTACAACGGGCGAGACGCCCACGCTCAGCCGGGAAGAAAAGCTGGAGATCATCCAGTTCACCTTCTCCACCGTAGAGGCCCGTGTGCCCATCGTGATCGGCATTGGCGGCAACAATACCGCTGCTGTAGTGAAGGACATCGAACAATTCCCCGTAGAAAAAGCAGCCGCGATCCTTTCGGCTTCGCCCTATTACAACAAGCCTTCCCAGGAAGGCCTGTTCCAGCACTACAAAGCCATTGCCGGCGCCACCAACAAACCCATCCTTCTTTATAATGTGCCCGGTCGCACCGGTCGCAATATGACGGCCGCCACTACCATCCGGCTGGCCAATGAAGTGGAGAACATCCATGGCATCAAGGAAGCCAGCGGCGACATGGGCCAGTGCATGCAGATCCTGCGGGACAAGCCCCGGGACTTCCTCGTGGTCAGCGGCGACGACAACCTGGCCATGGCGCAGATCGCCTGCGGAATGGATGGCGTTATCTCGGTAGCGGCCAACTGCTTCCCCAAAGATTTCTCGGAAATGATCGAACTCTCGCTCGGCGGCGACTTCCGGGGAGCGCGCGCACTGAACGATAAGCTGCTTGCCGGCTACGACCTCCTCTTTGCCGAGAACAATCCGGCAGGCGTGAAGGCCTTCCTGGCCGAGCAGGGCATCATCGAAAATTACCTGCGCCTGCCTATGGTGCCGCTCAGCGCATCGGTGCACGAGCAGGTTAAGGCATATTTGCCGACCTTGCAGTAATGAAACGATTGCTGCTTGCACTAACCTTTTTTCTGTATTTCGGGTGTGCGCTTTCCTTTGCCCAGGTACAGGTGCGGTTTGTGCTGACCGGTGTGCCTGCCCAAACCCCGGCCACGGATTCGATCTACCTCGCCGCATCATTCAATAACTGGAACCCGGGTGCGGAGCCCTACCGGTTTCGCTGGAGTAATGCGTCCGTACCAGGAAGCATGGTGGGCGAGAAGCGTGTGCGTTCGCTGACTCTCCCATTGCGTCCCGGCCGTTATGAATACAAGCTGACCCGGGGCTCCTGGTCGAAAGGCGAAACGGGCGCCACGGGTGCTCCCGCAGACAATCGTGAGCTGGTGGTGCTGGGCGATACTACGATCGAGATCCAGGTTGCCGGGTGGGCCGATGGGTTTCCCCAGCTGGCAACGGCCAACACGGCCAATACGCATGTTCGGGTCATCGACACCGCCTTCTTCATTCCCCAGCTGGATCGCTACCGGCGTGTCTGGATCTATCTGCCAGCGGACTACGCGGTTTCAAAAAAGAAGTACCCGGTACTCTATATGCACGACGGGCAGAATGTCTTCGACAGCAAGACCTCGGGCTTTGGCGAATGGGGCGTGGATGAAGCGCTCGATACGCTGGAAAAAAAGCTGGGTGGGCTGATCGTGGTGGCGGTGGACCATGGCGGCGACAAACGCCTGAACGAATATGCCCCGTACAACATGCAGCGCTTTGGGAAAGGCGAGGGCGATGTCTATGTTGATTTTTTGCGCAAGACCCTGAAACGCTATATCGACCGGAACTACCGGACGAAAAAAGACCGCGAGCATACCTTCATCGCCGGTTCTTCCATGGGCGGGTTGATCTCCTTCTATGCTCATTACAAATACCCGAAGGTTTACGGCGCATCCGGTGTGTTTTCGCCCGCCTTCTGGATCAACCCGCAGTTCCGTTCCCTGGACCCAAAACGGCTGAAGAAACTGAAGGGGAAAGTCTATCTCTACGCCGGCACTTCCGAAAGCGCCGAGATGGTTCCGGATATGCTGCTCGTGCACGACCAACTGCGCCGCTACTCTAAAGCCGCCATCGTATCGGTGGTTCGCTCCGAGGCCAGGCACAATGAAGCGGCATGGAGGAAAGAACTGCCGGGGTTTTTCGAATGGCTGTTGCGGTAAATTCCAAAGTCAAAAGGCAAAAGTCAAAAAATCATTGAAGTGACCTTTCTTCCTGGCACAAGACTGCCGTATCGGTGAGTAGACAACGGGAAGTCGTCGATAATTGAGATCTTAATACACAAGTCCTGATTGAAAAAATCGAAGGCTCGTCGACCTAATCTTTTGACTTTTGATTTTTGACTTTTGCCTTTTTAATGGATCTCATACGTATTCCCTTCGATCGCCAGGTGCGTGTTCGGGAATACTTCCCGGGCTTCCTGTTCGAAGGCTTCGAGGGTGTTGTATTTGGAAGAGAAATGCCCGATGAGAAGCTTGTTCACCATCGCTTTTTTCGCGATCTCGGCAGCCTGGCGGGTGGTGGAGTGAAAGCGTTCGTACGCCTTATCGCGCACGTTATCGAGGTAGGTCGTCTCGTGGTAAATCATGTCTGCCCCGTAGATATGCGGGATGATGCTTTCGTCGTAGCGCGTGTCGGCGCAAAACGCGTATCGTTTGCCTTTTTCGGGCGCTGCCGTAACCGAATCATTCTTGATGACCTGCCCCCGCGGGGTGATATAATCCAGTCCGGCCTGCAGGCTGGAGTAGAAGGACATGGGAATGTTCAGCTTCCGCACTTTATCGATGAGCAGTTTCCGCTTGCCTTCTTTTTCCTCAAACAGGAAGCCATAGCATTCGATGCGGTGCGTGGTAGGGAAGCAGGAGATCCGGATCCGTTCATTGTCCACCAGCAGCCCGCCCTTCGTCAGGGTGTGAAAATGGAGCGGGTAGGGGAGGGTGGTGTCGGCCACTTTCATCTGCATTTCCATGATCTGCTGCAGGGGTGCGGGTCCATACACGTGCAGCTCCTGCTTGTGCGAGAGTAGCCCGAAGGTATTGAGGAGGCCCACCAGCCCGAAGTAGTGGTCGCCATGGAGGTGGGAGATGAAAATATGCGAGATGCGTCCGCGACGGATCTTGTACTTGATCATCTGGATCTGTGTGCCCTCCCCGCAATCGACCAGGTAGTTGTGTCCGTCCTGCGATACGACCTGGCTGGTTGGGTGGCGGTTGAAGGCCGGTACGGCCGAGTTATTTCCCAAAATCGTCACCGACAGCATAAGCCGCAAATATAGCCCGAAGCGCTTGATGGACGCAGGCTCCTGTAGCCGGAATTCGAATGCTCCTAAGGCCTTTCCTTGCAGGGACTAGGTTGAACTGCTGTGTTCGTGTCTTTTATACACATTGTATTTTCGGTTGGGCATCGTTCCGCTTATCGGCTGAAACCCTTGCTGGTAAAGGCATTTGCGCTTCGGCTGGGCATTTTGCCATCATGAAACGCTGCATAATTTGACCGGAAGAAGAATTGATGCCGGTCTATTTTCGATGCAGAAACAGAAAGTAACCTCCGGGTTACCGGAAACGATCACACCGACCCAACTCTCTCTATTCATATAGCAAGCAATCGTTAGCGCCCGCTGTTTCTACAGTGGGCTTTTCTTTATCACAGATTACGCAGATTTAGAGGATGACGCAGATGGCTTTGCCTAACCGAGCCAAGCGAAGCAAGAACGCAGATGGTCATGATGACCATGATTATTATGATGACAGCAGGCTTGCGTAATCTCGATTTGCCTTCACTAACGTTTTTCCAGATCAGCGATCATCACATCAGCGATCAGCGATTCCGGATGTATCTGCGAAATCTTAAGAATCATACTAATCTGCCTTTCCCTTTAATAACTGGGGAAAATTCTGCGCGTATCGAGCTGTTCAGGAATCCGCGTTACTTGCCGGCTTCCGGTTCATCAAAATCATCGGGGCCGAGGAGTTCCCTTTCGATCTCTTCCATCTGCACGATATCGTAGGCCTCGCTCTCGGTGGGGGTGGTATTCATCAGCTCCAGCAGGCCCGTCTGGTCGAGCTGTTCCTCCACCTGCGGCTGCAGTTCACACACCACGAAGGAAGCCTCCGACTCATAGAATTTCTGTTGCGTCCGCACCAGGGTCTCGCCCGCCACCTCGTCCATTTTCTTAACAGATGCTACGTTCAGTACAATATTCTTTGTAGTACCTTTAAGCAGGTCGTGCAGGTGACGCGCCAATTCAGCTGCCATATTAGCAGAGAGTTCTTCGGTTTCGACGCGGATGACATGAAATTTCTCTTTGGTATCAGTTTTGACTTCCATACAGACTAAAGTAAGGCGAAACTGCTGAGCGCGACGGACCTCGCGATTATTTTTTTAATATTGTTCAAAGCATACACCGAATCAAATGGATAATAACTTTTCCTCACAAGTAAAAGAGATCATCTCCTTCTCCAGGGAAGAAGCCCTGAGGCTGGGAAATGATTTTATCGGGACGGAACACTTATTGCTGGGATTGATTCGTGAGGGTGATAATACGGCTATTCGGATCCTGAAGAGCTTTAATGTTGACCTGTACGAATTGAGAAAGGAAATTGAGCTGGCCGTAAAAGACAAAACCGGTAAGAATATTGCAAACATCAATAGTCTCCCCTTAACCAAGCAGGCCGAGAAAGTGATCCGGGTCACGGTGCTGGAGGCCAAGGCCCTTAAAAGCCCGACCGTAGAGACCGAACACCTGATGCTTTCGATCCTGAAGAACAAAGAAAACATTGCTACCCAAATCTTAAATCAATTTGACGTGGATTACGATCTGTTCAGACAGGAACTGGGCATGGTGAAGTCGAATGACCCCCGTGCCGAATATCAGGAAGAAAACGACGACTATTTCTATTATGAGAACAATTATACCTCTCCAAAGACCCGCCAGGCAGGCGCTGCTAAAACAAAAACGCCGGTGCTGGATAACTTCGGAAGGGACATTACCAAGCTGGCCGAGACCGGGCAGCTGGACCCCATCATCGGTCGGGAGAAAGAGATCGAGCGTGTGTCGCAGATCCTTTCCCGTCGTAAAAAGAACAACCCCATCCTCATCGGTGAGCCCGGTGTGGGTAAGACCGCCATCGTGGAAGGCCTGGCCCTCCGCATCGTGCAGCGGAAGGTGAGCCGCGTGCTGTTCGATAAGCGCGTGATCTCCCTTGACCTTGCCGCCCTGGTGGCCGGTACCAAGTACCGCGGCCAGTTCGAAGAGCGCATGAAGGCGATCATGAACGAGCTGGAGAAGAACCGCGATGTGATCCTGTTCATCGACGAGATCCACACCATCGTGGGTGCCGGCGGCGCTTCAGGCTCGCTCGACGCCTCCAACATTTTCAAGCCCGCCCTTGCCCGCGGCGAACTCCAGTGCATCGGCGCCTCCACCCTGGATGAGTACCGCATGTACATCGAGAAAGATGGTGCCCTCGACCGTCGCTTCCAGAAAGTGATGATCGACCCGCCCAGCGTGGAAGACACCATCCAGATCCTCAACAACATCAAGCCGAAATACGAAGAATACCACAACGTGAACTACGATGATGATGCGATCAACGCCTGCGTGAAGCTGAGCGACCGCTACATCACCGACCGCCTCCTTCCCGACAAGGCCATCGACGTGATGGACGAAGTAGGCGCCCGTGTTCACCTGAAGAATATCAACGTGCCCCAGAACATCCTGGACCTCGAAAAGAAGATCGAGGACATCAAGGTGGAAAAGAACCGCGTGGTGAAGAGCCAGAAGTTCGAAGAGGCCGCAGCACTCCGCGATAACGAGAAGCGGCTGGGCGAAGAGCTTGAGAAAGCCAAGGCTCAGTGGGAAGAGGAAAGCAAGCACAAGCGCTATCCCATCGGTGAGGAAGAGATCGCCGAAGTGATCTCGATGATGACCGGCATTCCCGTGAAGCGCATGGTGGAAGCGGAAACGCAGAAGCTGCGCAAGATGTCAGAAGAGATGAAAGGCATGGTGATCGGCCAGGACGAAGCGATCCTCAAAGTGGTGAAAGCCATCCAGCGGAACCGCGTAGGCCTGAAGGATCCGAAGAAGCCCATCGGCACCTTCATCTTCCTCGGACCAACCGGTGTCGGTAAAACCGAGCTGGCCCGCGCACTCGCCCGTCACATGTTCGATTCAGAAGATGCGCTGATCCGCATCGATATGTCGGA
>CBHWDR010000164.1:0-6988 GCA_966112575.1 uncultured Chitinophagales bacterium | reverse complement strand
CACGGAATAGGAAATAAAGAGCAGTACCACGGATCCGAGGAAACGACGGAAGGTCTGAAACCAGCCATCGAATGAATGCCCATATGGATTGAATAGCTCCACCAGCAGAAAGAAAAGCAGGATCATGATCCAGGTAACGATTGGGGAACTGCTGAACTTTGTGAACGTCTGCCGGATCGAGAACTTGCGGAACAGCATACCGAAGAAAGTCGCGTAGATCAGGATGTCGGTCACCACCCCTACCGGAAACTCGTCGTTGAAAAAATACCGCGAGATTCCACAGGTAAGAAACGAATAAAACAAGATGATGAACAGTCCCGCCTCCGTGTTGGCCAGGCAGGCCAGAAGCACAAAAAAGCCAAGCACCCCTCCAAAAACGGAGAGGCCGATCACCGGGTTGATTGAGATGAGCCCGGCGAAGGTCAGGGCAACGAGCACCCCAAGTACCACGCCCAGCCAGTTGTTCAGCTTCTCCTCGAGCAGCAGGCGCTCCAGGGTGCGCAGCACCGAGGTGGTCTTCCGTTGCTTCCTGCGTACAGGAAAAAATTGATTTTCCGCCATATGCACGATTAGAAGAACAGTATTTTAATGAAAATGGCCACTAAAACCATCGCCACAAAGAAAATGACGAAACGCTC
The DNA here is from genome assembly GCA_966112575.1 of uncultured Chitinophagales bacterium. Classification (GTDB taxonomy): domain Bacteria; phylum Bacteroidota; class Bacteroidia; order Chitinophagales; family Chitinophagaceae; genus Flavisolibacter. The sequence goes on along the minus strand of CBHWDR010000164.1, from coordinate 6,350 downwards.
GTGGAAGCTGCCTTGTGATTCATTGGTTTCCATAACGTAAGATTAAGAATTATTGCAGACGGACAAAAATACAATGACCGCTTGTGAAGCGGTCATTGTAAAAGATTCGGGCCAGCTTATTGTTTGACCAACTTGATCACCCGTTCCTGATGAGTCCGCCCGAGAATGACCTTCATCACATACGTTCCGGGGGTCAGGCTCCGGTCGGGCTGTATCCGCAGTAAGGTTGTTCCGCTGTTGAGGTTCCGGTATTGACTCCGGAAAACAACCCTGCCGCTCATATCGAACAATTGCACTTCCGCATCGTCCGGCTCAGCCGTAACCACCGTCACCTGCAGGTACTGCTGGAAGGGATTCGGGAATGCCGTTACACTGATGGATTCTTCGATCGGCTTCGTCTGTTGCGCCTCAACGATCTCCGGTGAGTACGAACGGGAAGCCGGTGTTGGCGCCAGGGCATTACTCTGGGTGTATCCCGACATGATTAGTCCGCCAAGCAGGCCATACTGCGAAGTATTGCTGCCCGGTGCGATCGTGATCACCACTTCGCCATTATTGTCGGGGGTGATGCCATACATGGTCACCGCACCAGACGTATTCCTTGCAGCATTCAGATAAACCGTCTTACCGTTGACTGTATAAGATCCCGTTACATCACCGGTATGCGTTGCACTGGCGAAGAAGGTAAAATCATAGGTCATGGTAAGGTTGAGCCCGGTAATGCGCAGCGTGGCCACCTGACCCGGGAAGAGTCCGTAGCTTTCGGCCAGCACGGCATCGGGGAAAATGCCCGAGTTGTTGCCCGTGGTCATGCCGCCACCATACATGCCGGCCCATTGACCGGTCTGCACCATACCAATGCTTGTCATCGCATTGCGGTCATCCCGGAAATTGTTCCACACATCACCAAGCTGCGGGATCGTAGCGAGGTTATTCCAGGGCGATCCTGCCTGGGCAGCGTCGTTGAGGTTCACGTAGACCTCATAGGCATAGGTATAACCGGTTGCCACGTTGCTGTAGTTTGAGGTCAGCGGAGCTGAGGCTCTCGATGCCCGTACCAGGTAGAAATAGGTCTTGTTGGCCTGCAGGGTGGCATCCGCATCTACATAGCGCGTAGTGCCGGCAGGCAGGGTGGCGATCTTTCCATAAGCGCCGCCTGCTGCTGCCCGATACACTTCGAAATTGCTTTCGTTATCGGAACGGTCCTGCCATTCGAGGGTGATCGTGCTGCGGGAAGCATCCACTACACGCAGCCCGCTCGGTGCGGCGAAGGGCACGCTTGCCGGAACATACGACTGGATCACCAGCGCATTCAGGTAAGCAAAGTCAGCGCCCGTAGCCTTGGCAACACTGATCGTGATCACACCATTGACCGGTGAAATGCCGTTGATCTGAACCGTGCGGTTGATATTGTAGGCAGCCTGCAGGCTTACCGTCGTACCGTTGATCGTGTAATTGGTCGTACCGTCGGTACCGTCATCATGGCTTCCGAAGAAGACGAAATTGTATTTCCGGGTATTATCAAGGCCGGAGAACTGGATCCTTCTGGCCGTTGTACCCTGTTCGTACATGGTCGTGCGCATGACCGTCGAAGGATAGATCTCCTTACCGGTGTTGTGACGGGTACCGGTGGCGCCAATACCAGTGAATCCATCAGGCAGCGTCATCGAAAGACTGGTCCAGGTACTGTCGCGATCATCTTTCAGCGAACTGATGCTGACACCTGAACTTGGCCAGAAACTCATATTATTCCACGGCTTGCCGGGCATGTTGGACACATCCGTAAAGTTCACGTAGATATACCGCATGGCGTTATCCTGTACGGTAATGTCGAAACGGGTACTGGCCGTGCCGCCATTATTGTCACGAACCGTCAAGGTCACATTCCGGTAAACGCCTACCGAGCTGGCGAGCGGGGTAACATTGAAGCTGCCCGTTCCATTGCCGTTATCGGTAAAGGTCACAAACTGCGGGAGGCCGGAGGTAGTGAAGCTCAGGACGTCGGTAGCGTCATCGGTAGCGGTAACCGGTACCGTCAGCGTCTGGTTGTTCCGCAACGTGATATCACTGATCGCGTTAAGTACCGGGTTCTTGTTCACGGTGGTGATCGTAGCCACGTTGGAGAAGTCCGAAAGCACATTCCCTACCGATACCGCGCGAATCTTGTAATAGTAGGTCTGGTTGCCCTGGATTGACTGATCCAGGTAGGTGCGCACGTCCGGACCATCGGCAACGGCGATCTGGGTGAACGGTCCTGCGGGGTTCGTTGCCCGATGGATCTGGTAACCCGTTTCATTGTAGGCCAGGTTCTGCCAGTTGAGCCGAACGGCAAGCCCATTCACATTCGCCACCGTAAGCGAAGCCGGTGTGATCGGAGCCGAGCCGTCATCGAACAGAGAGCTCAGAACGAAGGCGTTCAGGAATCCTGCCGAAGCGCCATTGCCCTTGGTCATATTGACTGTGATCGTTCCATTGGCAGCCGGCACCAGGTTGTTGAAGGTTACGGTATTGCTCGTGTTGTTCTGCACGTAGAGCGACTGCGTGACACCGCCGATCGTGTAATTCGTATTGCCGTTATCGGGTGCGATGTTCCAGTTCGATGAGCCGATCATTGTCAGGATGTACTTGCGTGAGGGATCCAATCCGCTCACCACAGCACGGGCGGTCTGGTTCATCCACCAGGCGCCGAACACGTACATATCCTTTAACACGGGGTCGGGATAAACACCGGAATTGTTTCCGGTTTGCGGACCTGCGTTGACGGTATAGAATCCATCGGGGAAGTTGAGCCCGATCCCGGTGATGTTATTCTTGTCATCTTTCAAGGCGCTGGTCGATGCTGAATTCACCGTGTTCCAGGGCGCGCCGATCACGTTCCAGGGGTCGCTCTGGACACGCACGAAGAGACGGACGTTCGGGTCCTTGTCCGCAACATTCAGGTTGAAGCTCCGGAGCGCATAACCACCATTACCATCGCTCACCTGGACTTCCACTGCGTATGAGCCGGAAGCGCCAAAGGTTGGTTTAATGGTCAACGTGGCAGCGCCATTGGCGCCGGGCACCAGGTTGTAATTATTGGGCAGGTTCGTTACGCTCCAGGTAAGTACGTCGGCACCGTTACCATCCGTAGCAGAAAGCGGAATGGAAATCTGTTCATCTTCACTGATCGAGTAATTGGTGATGGAGCTGATAACCGGCTCGTAGTTATTATTGACCAGCAGGTTGAACTGCGTCGCATCACTGCCGCCATTGGGGTCAGAAGCAATAATGCGGAGGTTGTTATAGGTTCCGGCTACCGCATTGGTGAATGTCAGCGTTGCCGTGCGGTCATTGTTGTTAACGATACTTGCAAATGCCGGCAGGGACTGACCCGAGAATACCAGCTGATCGCCATCCGCGTCGGTAGCACGAATCGTCCACGAGGTCGTGGCGCCGATCCGCATGCTGCGCATTGCCGGTTGCTGCATGATCACCGGTGATGTATTCCAGGTCTTCGCGGAATCTTCGTTCGTGAAAGCCGAGTTGGTGGTATTCGCAACTGCACGCACTTTGTAATAGAAGGTGGAGTTGGAGAAAAGGCTGCTGTCCACAAAGGAAGTGGTATTCGAAGGCAGGGTAGCGAAGAGGATAAAGTTCGTGTTGTTCGCTGCTGAGCGGTAGAGCTCGAACTTGGTTTCATTCGTCGAGTTATCCGACCAGGTGATCTGGATCTTCGATCTCGATTGGGCATTGGCAAGCAGGCCGGTTGGAGTTGGCGGCACAGCCGAAGGGGCCGCGGTCACTGCATTCACCAGCGGGTTGCCCAGCCAGGAATCCGGAATGGTCTGCTTCGGCATTCCCGGAGCAGAGATCCGGACGGCCAGGTCCTGTCCACCCGAAGCTTCGAAATAGGTTACAATAATGGTGTGCGCCCCGGCGGTCAGGTTCTTCGAACCCGATTTTTCGATCACCGCATGGCCGCCATCGTTGTCGACCACGAGATTGGCATTCTGGAAGCCATCGATATAAAGCCGGGAACCATCATCCGAAGCCGTGTAGAAGGTATAGATGCCGGCAACCGGTAGGTTGATCGTTGTTGAATACTTTATCTGGAAGTTATCGTCCCGGTCCTGAATGCCCAGGAAGAAATTGGTCGTCCGCCCGGTTTTAACAGGCGTCATGCTGTTGAAGTTGGGCAGGGCATTTACGTTCGTCGCTTCATAGTATTGATAATCCACACCCTGGCCATTCCGGTCGTACTCCGACTCGCCAAACTGGTTGACCGCACGCACCCGGTAGTAGTAACGGGTGTTGGGCGTCAGGTCCACATCCGAATAGGTCCGGGCACCTGTCGTGGGTGTACCCGCGATGAGCGCTACGGTGGCGAAATTCGAAGTGGGGCTGGTCGAACGCGAGACCTCGAAAGCCGTTTCATTGGTGCTGTTATCGGTCCAGCTCAGGTTGATCTGCTTGAAATTGAACGTGGTCGCAGTAAGCGCGGTGGGCTTGTTGGGCAAGGCACCTGGAGCCACGATCTTATCGGCGAACACACTGTCCGGTACCGCAGTAAAACTATTGCTGGTCTGCGGTGTGCGCCAGGAGAGGTTGCAGTTGAAACCGCCCGATCCCTGGTAGAAGGCCATGGCGATCGGATAGGTGCCAGCCTGAAGGCTGAGGACGGTACTATTGCGGTCCTGGGAGCCGTGCAGCCCATCGTTATCCACGATCGGCGTTCCGGTATAACTATAAGGAGAACCCTGGGCATTAAGGGTGCCGAGCCACAGGCGGGTACCATCATCCGAGTTGGTGCGGAACGTATAGTTCCCGCTCACCGGAATGTTGATATAACCTTCCCAGAGGAAGGCGAAATTATTGTCCTGCGTCCGCGGGGCCAGACTCACGTTCGGCATCGTTCCCGTGAATACGGGGGTCAGGGTACCAAAATCCGGGAGGTTATTCGGAACCGTAGTCAGCGTATAATACTTGTAGTCGAGACCGCGGAGCAGAGGCTGACCAGTTACCTGGTTGCTGAAAGGCGAGGTGTTGCCGGCTCCGTCGCGGGCCCGGACGGTGATATTATAATTGGCACCGGAAACCAGACCCGAAACCAGGAAGCTGGTATTTGCGGTAGCAAACGATTTAATTCCGTTAACGTAGACGTCGTAAGCAACCACGCCTACGTCATCGGTTGATGCGGTCCAGCTGACGAAGATCGAAGTCCGGGTTGTGGAGGTGATCATCAGGCTGGAAGGTGCGGTCGGGGGTACATTATCCACTTGTGTCGTGCTGCTGGCCTCATTGGACGGCAAAGCGGCACCCGTCTCGTTCACCGCGCGGACCACGAAATAATAGGTCACGTTCGGCGTAAGTCCGGTAGCGGTATAGGTGGTCGTGTTAGCCGGCACGATACCTGCCAGCGTGTACGGGCCTCCGGGCGTAGTGGCCCGATAGATCTCGAAATTGGTTTCGTTGTAGATAGGCGACGGGTTGTCTACCCAGTTGAGGCGAATGGAAGTCTTGGAAAGCGTGGTGGCGATCAGATTAGCCGCAACGTCTGGCTTATTCGGACCGGAAGCATTGACCACCGTGAAGGCCGTGGAAAAATCGGAAGAGCAGCCGAACTGCTCGGTAACACGAACGCGGTAGCTGCCCGGGCTCGAGGCCAGGAGTTGGCGAGTGGTGCTCAGAACGGTTGGCGAACCTACCTGTTGCCATTCATAGGTGGCATAACCGGCGGGCACTTCCAGTCCCACCGACGTGCTGCCATCGAGTGCGGGCAGTACGCGGCTGGCCAATCCGGTGACCGTGATCGGCGGGCTGACCGTGGCTCCTTTCACCTTGACCACGACAGGCGTGCGCGACCATTCGGACCAGATCGCCCCTTTACGGACCCGCAGATCGTACGTACCGATCTGCGTAGCGATATACGTGTTGGATGTGCCGCTTTGAACCACGGCGCCATTCCTCCGCCACTCGTATTGGTCGAAGCCCGGCGATACGCCCAGGGTGTCGACGATCAGGTCCCCGGGACAGAATTCCGTACGTCCGCGCAGGGGCCAGGGGTTGGAGGCATATGCCCGTTTCTGGTAGGGCCAGAAGTCCGGCTCATTCCAGGTACGGTCCCAGGTACCATGACCCAGGTCGGGGTAAAGGGTATAACGATAATTCGCTCCTGCTTTCAGGAACGAGTCCCGCACCCCTTCCGAAGTACCCTGTGTGGGTGATCCGTCAAGTCCTCCCTGGATATTCCAGGTAGGCATGAATTTCAGCTTGTTGACCCAGGGCGCGTCTCCATAAAAATAGGAGGTCCAGGACATGGGGATCGAAGCAGCGATGAGTGAAGGATAGCGTTCGGCCATTTCCCACGAGGC